>NZ_JBBFKU010000011.1:0-82403 GCF_037481895.1 Tenuifilum sp. | reverse complement strand
CTAATCGAAACGTCGCATGGGGTCGATTAGAGATCCTTCGCTCCCCGCTAGGGCGGGACAGGCCGCTCAGGATGACAGGCTTGTATATTTTTGTAAACTAAACGACATTGAATTTAAATCTACCAAATCAAATCTAAATGACAAAAATTTTTAAACTTATTAACAATAAACCTGTCTATCCTTTGACAGGTTTTTGTTTTTTCTATTTTTGTGAGATAACCTAAACCAAACCAAAACCATGAACTCTTTTCTGGAAAGCTTCGATTACGTTATTCAGCTTTACAACGAGTATGTTGGGGGTTACTTGATATTAGCCCTGCTTGTTCCAACCGGCATTTACTACTCAATCAGGCTTAAATTTTTACAGGTAAGCTATTTTAAGCATGCTATCGACTTGGTTCGAGGGAAATATAGCAAGCACGATGATGTAGGCGATGTAAGCCATTTCAAGGCTCTTACCACGGCGCTTTCAGCCACTGTTGGAACCGGAAATATTGTTGGAGTTACCCTTGCAATCTATTTTGGCGGGCCTGGGGCTGTGTTCTGGCTTTGGGTTACCGGTTTCTTTGGCATGATGCTTAAAATGGTTGAATGTACATTGGCGCAAAAGTTCCGTAAAATAAATGCCGATGGCACTGTTTCGGGCGGTCCTATGTACTACATTGAACATGGTCTTAAGGATAAGCTGGGTGTTTGGGCTAAGCGTTTGGCTGTTTTCTTTGCCTTTGCTGGGATTCTTTGTTCATTAGGAACTGGCAATATGGCTCAGGCCAATTCAATCTCCGATGTTTTAAAAACTAGCTATAATATCCCTGTTCTTTACACCGGTATAGCCATTTCAGCGTTGGTGTTTTTAATTGTAGTTGGCGGATTGCGTCGCATTGCCAATGTTACCTCTAAGCTTGTGCCTTTAATGGCTGTTATCTACTTTGGTTCAGCAATTCTTGTCATAGGTGTTCACTATGCCGACATACCTTCAGCTTTATGGTTGATTGTAAAAAGTGCTTTTACGGGCCAAGCAGCAGTTGGTGGTTTTGTGGGTTCAACCTTTTTTATGACTATGATATGGGGTGTTCGCCGGGGTTTGTTTTCCAATGAGGCCGGACAGGGTTCAGCGCCTATGGCGCATGCTGCTGCAAAAACTCCATACCCCATGCGTGAGGGGTTTGTGGCTTCGCTTGAACCATTCATCGATACCATTGTAATTTGTACCCTTACTGCATTGGTTATTGTTTTAACCGGCGTATGGCGATTAGATGGTGCCGTTAAAGGGGTAGGGATGACAGTTGCCGCTTTTCAGGAGGGTTTGGGTAAAATAGGCATTGGCTTTTTAGCGCGTCACATGGTGGCCATTAGCCTGCTACTTTTTGCGTTCTCCACCATCATTAGCTGGTCATACTACGGAACCAGAACTGCACAGTACATTTTTGGCGATAAGGCCATTAAACCATACTACTATGTTTTTACCCTATTTGTATTCTTTGGTTCGGTTTGGGGTATCGATTTGGTTTGGCACTTTGTGGATATGGTTATCACCTTTATGAGCATTCCAAACCTGATAGCGCTACTGCTTTTATTCCCAGTAATGAAAGCCGAGGCCGAAGGTTATTTAAAGCGACTTAAAGCAGGGGAATTTAACTTGAACAGAGATTAGCTTAAAGGGCTTGGAAAATATCTGCAGCATGCTGTCCGTTGTTCGCTAAATGAAATGGAACACGGATGACGCACATTAGTTGATGGTTGACGGTTGATAGTTGATAGTTGATAGTTGATAGTTGATAGTTGATAGTTGATGGTTGACGGTTGATAGTTGATAGTTGATAGTTGATGGTTGATAGTTGATGGTTGATAGTTGATGGTTGATAGTTGATGGTTGATAGTTGAAGATTGATAATGACAAAAAACAATGCGAGTGGCTTATATATGACTGATTACCAAATATTTGGATTTTTCATAACACCAAACACCAAACACGAAGCACCTTTTACTTTTATTCCCGCTAACACAGGACAGGTTCTTTACCCTTTAACTTTTAACCTTTAACCTTTAACCTTTAACCTTTAACCTTTATCCTTTATCCTTTATCCTTCCCTCTACCTACTCCGCCAGTGGGCACGATTCCGGTTTGGTGTAGCGTTTACAGCGCGGCTGGCAATCAATACAAAGGTTTATAGCCTCGCCTGTTTTTGCCTTGGTAACCCAATCGGGGTCGGTTAACATATCACGTCCAATGGCTACCATATCAGCTAAGCCGTGTGCGACCAACTTATTAGCCCTTTCAGGCGATTTAATTTGGTTAACCACCATTACAGGAACACCTACAAACTTTTTTACCTCTGTTCCCATGTAAACCACATGGTTG
Source organism: Tenuifilum sp. (assembly GCF_037481895.1). NCBI lineage: Bacteria > Pseudomonadati > Bacteroidota > Bacteroidia > Bacteroidales > Tenuifilaceae > Tenuifilum > Tenuifilum sp. The sequence continues at coordinate 80,041 of NZ_JBBFKU010000011.1, read as the reverse complement.
TATTCAAAATTGTTAGGAACCGTGGGGTTAACACCCTTTTCGCCACCGTGCGATACATGAAGGTAATGAACGCCGTATGCCTGGAGCAACTTGGCAATTTCAATTCCATCGTTCAGGGTGGGGGAACAACCAGCCATGCGGTAACCAATAATAAATGTTGAGGGTGTAACCTCCTTAATACCTTCAATGATTTGCCTTGCAAATTGTAACCTGTTCTCAGAGTTTCCACCATACTCATCGGTTCGGTGGTTAATGGCAGAAGAGGCGAACTGGTTAAGCAGGTAACCATGGGCACCGTGTAGTTCAACACCATCAAAGCCGGCTAGGTGTGCCCTTTTGGCTGCGCTTACAAAATTTTCTACCAGTTCACTTACTTGTTCTTTGGTTAAGGCTACGGAACGGTCGTTTTCCGGGTCAACGGAGGGACCAAAGGCCTTTTCGGCAACAGCTTTCCGTGTGGTAAGTCCTGCATGGTGAAGCTGAATAAGAACCTTGGCGTCGTGATTGTGGACAGCCTCAGCAATTCTGGCAAGTCCCTCAATGTGGTTGTCGTCCCAAATACCTAACTGGTAGCTGAAAATTCTACCAGTGGGATTCACACAGGTGGCTTCAACAATAATTAGACCGGTGCCACCCCTAGCAATTCTTTCGTAGTGTGCAATATGCTTGCTGCTTACCTTTCCATCGGAGTCGGACCATCCAAAGTTAACAATGGGTGGCAAGGCAACCCGATTTTTAATATTTATTCCGTTAATTACAATTGGTGTGTGAATATCCATAATAACCTTTATTAGCTAATCACAAATATAGATAATTAGCCGCATACAAAAAAAATTAACCAAATGGTTAAAAAAGTGACTAAAAAATTTGGAGCATAAAAAAATGTGTCAGATATTTGCCGTATGGTTTAACCAAATGGTTAATGTTGTATGACACCAAAAAAAATAGAGAAAGACACTGAGAGTAAGATATTTGAGGCTGCCAAACGCGTGTTTGTCCAAAAGGGATTGGATGGGGCGCGTATGCAGGAAATAGCCGATGAAGCAAGAATTAATAAGGCTCTGCTGCATTACTATTTCCGTTCAAAGGAAAAGCTTTTCATGACCATCTTTAAGGTTGAGCTTAACAACTTTTTTCCACGGCTCATACCTGTATTACTATCCAAGGAGATGACCTATGAGCAAAAAATTCGGCATTTTGTGGAAGAGTATATCGAACTTTTCCTTAGAAATCCCTTTCTACCTGCTTTTGTACTGCGCGAGGCTAATCGAAATCCCGAAATGATTGCACAGTTCATTACTGAATCGGGCATCAATGCCGAAAAACTAAAAGATGTGATGAAGGTTTTATCCCATGAATTGGGATTAAGCGTAAACGAGGTGCTTCACCTTATGGTAACAACTGTTAGCTCTTGTATTTTCCCCTTTGCCGGTAAACCAATCATTGAACAGGTGCTTTTTAATGGCAACGAGGGCGATTACCAAAAGTTTTTGAGTGAACGCAAAAGGTATGTTGCTGACTTTATGATTTACTTTCTAAAAGGAAGATTAAAATGATTTTAACAATGAGAAAGGCAAGAATTATTTCGCTTACCATTACTTTACTGGCTTCAACCTATATGCTAAAGAGCCAGAACACGGTTACTCTGCCGGGCTTACTTAAAAGCATGGAGCAGTGGAATAAACTTTACAAGGTTAGTGCGGCAACCGACTCGGTTTACTGGCTTAGGAAGTCGAATATCAAGGTAAACTACTTACCAAAAGTAGAATTGAATGCCGAGGCCACCTGGCAATCGGATGTAACCAAAGTTAACATTCCCATGCCGGGCATTTCAATCCCTACACCCGACAACGACAACTATAAACTGACTATCGATGTTAGCCAGCTGATTTGGGATGGAGGTGCAACAAAATCGATGCATCAGCTTGAAGATGAATCGCGTAAACTTGAGCAGAACAAGGTTGAAAGCGAACTTTACACCCAAAAGGAAACGGTGGCTTCGCTTTACTTTGGAATACTTTCCACCGATATGGCAATCAGGCAGCTTAAAGCTATGGCCGTGGAGCTCGATAAGCGAATAGAGGAGCTTGAGGCCGGTGTAAATGCGGGCGTAGTGCTGGAATCATCAGCAAACGCTTTAAAGGCTGAGAGGCTTAGGTTGGAGCAAAGCATTGATGCAAACCTTTCGCAACGGTATAGTTTGGCAGAATCAATTTACTCACTTACGGGAGTAAAAATTGATGAGAGTGCCCAAGGGATTATACCCTCATTAGCTATACCAAACCAGGATGTTTGTTCACGCCCCGATTATAAACTTTTTGACCTGCAGAATGGCTACCTGTCAACAGCAGCAGGTGCCTTGACTAGCAGGCGAATGCCTAAGCTAAGTGCATTTGCACGGGTTGGCTATGGCAAACCGGGACTTAACATGCTTTCCAATGAGTTTGATTCCTTTGCCTTGGTTGGAGCCCGATTATCATGGAGTATATGGGATTGGAATAGCACATCGCGCGAGAGGCAGACCCTGAAAATCCAACAGAACATTTTGCAATATAGGCGCAATGCTTACGATGAAGGATGTAGTGCGCAGGTTTCATCAGCGCTAGCGCAGATACAATCGTTACAAAGGCAAATACAAACCGATGAAAAAATAGTTGAGCTGCTAGAAAAGTCAGTAAAGGCATCAGCATCGCAGCTAAAAAACGGAACCATAACATCATCGGTTTACTTGTCCGACTTCAACAGCTTGCTTAGAGCAAGAATTGATATGGAGTTACATAAAATAAAGCTCTCACAGGAGGCTGTGAAGCTATATTTCACACTTGGCATGAGTATTAACGATTAAAAAATTATACCAATGAATTGGAAAAATCTTATCAAGGTAATTCTTCCCGCTGCAATTGTTATTTCATGTAGCAGGAATAATGGGAAAGCTGATGCTTACGGGAACATTGAATCGAACGATGTAACCATTTCCGCAGAAGTGGGCGGTAAACTTCTGGAACTTAAAATCGACGAGGGATATAAAGTAGAGAAAAATCAACTTATTGGAATTGTTGATACTTTACCGCAAGTCCTTAAACTAAAGCAACTTTATGCCCAGCTAAAGGCTGCCAAGGCAAAGCTGCAAGGTATTGATGCTCAAATTGCCGTTCAGGATGAGCAGCTGAACGTCCTGAAAAAGGAACTTGATAGGGTAAAACGATTAGTTGCCGATAGCGCTGCAACACTGCGTCAGCTCGATGATATTGAGGGAAAGTTCAAAATTGCCGAGAAGCAAAAAGCAACGTTTGATGCGCAACGCTCAGGGGTGTTAGCAGAAATTGACGCTGTAGATGCTCAAATTGCCCAGGCTCAGGATTTATTGTGGCGGTGCCACATGGTTTCACCTGTTTCAGGGACAGTAATATCGCGCTATGTGAGCCAGGGAGAGTTGGTTATTACCGGCAAACCGGTTTGCAAAATTGGTACCCTCGATACGGTTTACGCTAGGGTTTATATTGATGAAACTCAACTTCCCGATTTTTCCATTGGCCGTAAGGTGACAATTTTAACCGATACGCCTGATGGTAACCTCAAGGAGGATAAAGGCGAAATTGCATGGGTTTCATCGGAAGCTGAATTCACTCCAAAAATTATTCAAACAAGGAACGAAAGGGTTAACCTTGTGTATGCTGTAAAAGTTCGAGTTCCCAACCCAAATGGCTATTTTAAGATAGGAATGCCCGTGGAGGTTAGGATTGAAGATTAGTGTGCATTGATTTGTGTTCTATGTGCAGAGAATGATAGACAGTTATGTTTTTTTGGATTACTTTTTTATCTACTTCTTCCTGACATAATTTTTTTACTGAACACTGACGTTTAATTCTAAACTCTATCTAAATGCCTGCAATACAAGTAACTAACATATCAAAATCATACGGCAAGGTAAAAGCGCTTGACGATGTAAGTCTGAGCGTTGAAGAGGGTGAGATGTTTGGTTTAATTGGCCCCGATGGAGCAGGAAAATCAACGTTAATCCGAATTATTACAACGCTATTAGTTCCCGATAACGGGAATGTAACAGTTTTTGGTTTGGATACCGTAGGCCAGTATAAACTGATAAGGGGCGAAATTGGGTATATGCCTGCTGTTTTCTCGCTTTATTCCGATTTAACCGTGGAAGAGAACTTAAACTTTTTTGCCGGGGTTTTTGGAACATCAGTTAAGGAAAATTACGAACTGGTAAAGGGTGTATATCATATGCTTGAACCATTTAGAAATCGCCCTGCCGGAAAGCTATCGGGTGGTATGAAACAAAAACTTGCACTTTCGTGCGCATTGATTCATCGCCCAAGGGTGCTTATACTCGATGAGCCTACAACCGGAGTTGACGCTGTTTCAAGAAAGGAACTATGGGATTTGTTACATTCTATTAAGCATCAGGGTATTACCGTATTTGTTTCAACAGCATACATGGATGAGGCAAAGCAGTGCGATACGGTTGCATTGATTCAGAAAGGGCGAATTTTAGGAACTAACACTCCCGAAGGGTTTGCTGAAATGTTTCCCTATAAACTCTTTAGTATTCAAGCAAACAATGCATGGAGTAGTTTAGATGCCATTAGGCAATTAAATACATGCGAAACCGCCTACATGTTTGGCGATAGTATTCACTTCGCAACTAATTACAATGATGAAAGTCCTGAAAGACTTCACGATAGATTGATGTCGGTAGGAGTTGAAGCTAATGTAGTTCAAATACAGGCAAGCATTGAGGATTACTTCATTTACCAACTCTCGGAAAAAAATCTTGTGAAATGACAAATGCCATTGAGGTTGAAAACCTCGTAAAACGCTTTGGAAGTTTTATAGCTGTAAATCACCTAACCTTTAGTGTTGGTAAAGGGGAAATATTTGGACTTCTTGGAGCCAATGGTGCTGGTAAGACCACCACAATCAGGATGCTTTGCGGGCTGCTTTCACCCACATCGGGGAAAATTAGCGTTGCGGGCTATGATGCTTACACTCAACCTGAACAAATTAGGGCCAGCATTGGCTATATGAGCCAAAAGTTTTCGCTTTACAGCGATTTAACGGTTTGGGAGAACATACGATTTTTTGGTGGTATTTACGGGTTATGGGGAAAAGAGCTAAGAATACGTGCACTTGAACTTGTGGAGGAGTTCAAAATGCACGATTTTAAAGACACTAAAGTTGAATCGTTGCCGGTTGGGTGGCGACAAAGAATTTCGCTAGCGGTATCGTTAGTGCATAAGCCCCCAATCATCTTCCTCGATGAACCCACAAGCGGTGTCGACCCGGTTGGACGACGAATGTTCTGGGAAACCATTCATCAAATCTCCTCTATGGGAACAACTGTGCTAGTAACCACTCATTACATGGACGAGGCAGAGTACTGCCATACAGTCCTTGTTATGGTTGATGGAAGAATTGAAGCTCAGGGTGTACCCGCGCAGCTAAAATCGACGCATGGAGTTGAGTCAATGAACGACTTGTTCTTACTACTATCCCGAAATGGTAAATTAAACATTGAGTAGCTATGGCAAAGGGGAGGTTTTCGAATTTTATTACCAAGGAATTTAAGCACATATTACGCGATACGCGAACGCTGCTCATTGTGCTTGTAATGCCTGTCCTGCAACTGCTAATTTTTGGCTTTGTTATATCCAGTGAAATCAAGAATGCCAATTACGCCGTGCTTGACTACACCAACGATTATAACACAAAAAAGCTAGTGCAGCGTATTTCATCATCGGGGTACTTTAACTTTAAGGGATATCTGAAAAGCAAAAAAGAAATTGATGAAGTTTTCAAGAATGGCGATGCCAAGCTGGTTCTTATTATTGGTAACAATTTCACTCAAAAGCTTCAAAATGAAAACTATGCCAATTATCAAGTTGTAACCGATGCCTCAGACCCCAATACAGCAAGTATTCTGGCATCGTACGCACAAGGAATAGTAAATTCGTTTACTGCGGAGTATTTTGGTTCAAGCCAGCAAAAGGAGAGGGTAAACGTTCAAAGCCGAATGCTGTATAATGAGGAAATGAACTCGGCATTCATGTTTGTGCCAGGAACCATGGTACTTATACTAATGTTAGTTACTGCAATGATGACCTCTATTTCAATTACACGCGAGAAAGAGATGGGTACCATGGAAATACTGTTGGTTTCACCATTAAAACCTTGGCAGATTGTTGTAGGTAAAGTAATTCCTTATATAGGCATTGCATTTACCAATGTTCTGGTAATCATTTTAATGGGCTACACAGTTTTTCATCTGCCCTTAAGGGGAAACTTCCTTTTACTGATGGGGGTTAGCTCCTTGTTCATAGTGTTAGCCCTATCATTAGGAATTTTAATATCCACTTTGAGCAATAGTCAGGCTGTTGCCATGTTCATGTCAATGTTTGCATTGATGTTGCCCACCATTCTCCTATCGGGATTCATTTTCCCCATTGAAAACATGCCAAAAATTCTGCAATGGTTAAGCCTGATTATGCCACCACGATGGTTCCTTTCGGCATTAAAAACAATAATGATAAAAGGGCAAGGCTTACAATACGTAATAAGCGAAGTGCTGGTAATGCTAACCATGACAGCTGTTTTTATAGCCCTTAGTATCAAAAAGTTTAAAGTTCGTTTGGAGTAATACAGCTTGCTATGAGAAGGATACTAATACTTTTACAGAAAGAGTTTATTCAGATTTTCAGGAATAAAACTATACTACCAATAATATTCGTATTGCCCATCGTTCAGCTGCTCATCCTGGCTAACGCAGCTACACAGGAGATGAAAAACATCAGGTTGACCATAGTTGATTTTGATAATTCATCGGAATCGCGCAGGCTAATAAACGCTTTTGACCAATCAAAGTTTTATACCTTGATACCTGTTAGCGGCAATGTTGACAGGGCTGTTGAACTAATTGATTTAGGTAGAACCGATGCTGCACTGGTAATCCCAAAGCGTTTTGGGGAAAGCCTAGTTGAGGGGGCACCCGTAAATATTCAGCTTATGCTGAATGCCATTAACATTACAGCGGCAGCATTAACACAGAGTTATACCACCGGAATTATTCAGAACTTCGCATCCAGCATTTCAATACAAAATATTAATCATATCAAACCTAAACAAAGCGTAAGGTATTGGTATAATCCAGAACTGAACTATAAGCTTTACATGGTTCCAGGTATTCTTGTAATTTTAGTTACCATTGTTGGTATGTTTTTAACGGCAATCAATATTGTTAGGGAGAAAGAGCTTGGCACCATTGAGCAGGTTAACGTTACCCCTATTAAGCCCTATCAGTTTGTAATTGGCAAGCTACTTCCATTCTGGATAATTGCGTTATTTGAACTGTCGTTTGGGCTACTAATTGCCAGGCTTGTATTTAACCTAACCATTGCAGGCAGCATTCCACTTCTGTTTGCTTTTGCTGCAATATACCTTTTGGTAGCACTGGGATTAGGTTTGATACTCTCAACATCGGCTAGCAATCAGCAGCAGGTAATGTTTATGGCTTTCTTTTTCATGATTGTTTTCCTGATGCTAAGTGGGTTGTTCACCCCAACTGAGAGCATGCCAAAATGGGCAAACTGGTTTAATACCATCAACCCGCTATACTACTTTATGAAGGTAAACAGGATGCTCATTCTAAAAGGCTCCGATTTTACAAACCTGAAAGATAGTTTTATATCAATCAGTCTAATGGCAGTTGCAGTTCTAAGCATAGCCATACTACGGTATAGAAAAAAATCAGCATAGTTGCCCAAATAATTGTATTTTTACAGGAGAACCATTTCAATGAGTGGTGCTAAACAGAATTGCATCAAATACTATTCTTTTGGTATTGCTACTTTTTAGCAATTTAGCAGATGGGCAACCTATATTTGCCGATACTTCATTGCTTGATGTTAAACTTGAATTTGGCATTCAGCAAGTTTTTGCCGATATAGGCGAAGACCCATCGTACCATAAAGGATATTTAAGCTATGAGGACGAAAATGGCGCTACTATTGGTATTCCCGTTGATATAAGGACTCGTGGAATTTTCCGACGAAAGGCATCAAATTGTTCCCAACCACCGCTGCTCATAAAATTTAAACCAAAAGAGACCTCAAATACCATTTTTGAGGGTATTGATAAACTAAAATTGGTGGTACCATGCCAAAAATCTAGCAGATACGAAGATTTAGTCCTAAAGGAGTACCTTGTTTACAAGCTTTACCAGATTATTTCACCCTATTCATACAGGGTAAGGCTTTTAAGGTTGAATATGGTAGATAAATACTATGGCAACCAGTCAATTTGCTATGCCTTTGTAATTGAACCGGTTGAAATACTATCAAGAAGATTAGGAGGAGTGGTAAGGGATGCTAAAAACACTCACCCCAACGCCTGCAATAGCTACTACTACAATAGGATGGCCATTTTTCAGTACATGATTGGCCATACCGATTGGTCAATAAAGGCATTGCACAATATCACACTAATTGAGCCCGAACCCTATGCCCCTTCCATTCCCGTTCCTTTTGATTTCGACTTTTCGGGTTATGTTGATGCTCCCTATGCGCTTCCTGCTGAGCATCTACCCATTAAATCGGTTAAAGAGCGACACTTCAATGGCTACTGTAAGCCGGAACAGCAGTTTGCTGATGCCTTCAGCTATTTCCTTAACCTAAAAGATACAATAAACCATACTATTATCACGTTTAACTATTTACCCCAGGCGCAAAGAAATGAGCTAATTAGGTATACCAATGAATTCTTCGATATAATAGCATCGGATACAAAACGCAAATCAAGAATTATTACAAAATGTCGAACCGATTAGTCAATTTATTCGTATCACTTTCAAATATTTTTACTTAATTTGTTAGAACTTTTGTTATTTTGCAATTGCTTGGACTGAAAATGCAGAATATGTCGCTCATGAAATCAATAATATCAAAGGCTTTTTTTACAATATCGGTTATTTTTTTACTTTGCCTATCGGCCATTGCTCAGAATGGACTGCAGGTATCGGCTAGGCTAATAGTTAAAAAGGGCGATTTACAGGGTTCAAAGGTAACAGTAACCCAAAACGGAAATGTAGTTCAAACCATATCGGTTAGCAATAAAGGAGTTTTTGATTTTATTCTTGAGTATAACTCCGAGTATATCATAGTTTTTGAGAAACCTGACTATATCACTAAAAAGGTTTTAATTGATACCCGGGTTCCTGAAACATTCCGTAAGGATATTCAGCAAATGACCGGATTTGATGTGGTTCTTGAAAAACAGAGTGAGGACGTTATTAAGGAGTATGCCAATCCTGTTGCAAAGATAATGTATGCAAGGGATATAAGAGACTTTACTTACGATACCGACTACTCCCTTAAAGTGCTTAAAGAAATTGAAAATGAAAACAAAAAGTTAGCTGAGGAGAAAAAGAAGAAGGAGGAGGAAGAAAAAGCCCGAAAGGCAGAGGAGGAAAAACAACGCATTTTAGCTGAAGCACAAAAACGTAAAGAGGAGGAAGAAGCTAAGCGCAAAGCTGCTGAGGAGGCAAGAAAAAAGGAGGAGGAAAGGCTAAGGAAAGAGGCTGAAGAGCGACGCATTGCTGAGGAAAAGAAAAAGTTGGAAGAGCAGAAGCGTTTGGAAGAAATTAAGAAAAAGGCCGAGGAGGAAGCACGGTTAAAAGCTGAGGAGGAAGCTCGTAAGAAAGAGGAACTCAGAAAACAGGAGGAGGAAAGGCTGAGAAAAGAACAGGAACGTATCCGTCAGGAGGAGGAAGCAAAACGTAAAGCTGCCGAGGAGGCCAGACTTAAAGAAGAGGAAAGGCTGAGAAAGGAAGCCGAGGAGCGAAGGCTGGCAGAGGAAAAAGCAAAACTAGAGGAACAAAAAAGATTGGAAGAGCAACGCAAAAAAGCCGAGGAAGAGGCGAGGTTAAAAGCAGAGGAGGAAGCCCGTAAGAAAGAAGAATTGAGAAAGCAGGAGGAGGAAAGGCTTAAACAGGAGCAAGAACGTATCCGTCAGGAGGAAGAAGCTAAACGTAAGGCTGCCGAGGAGGCTCGTTTAAAGGAAGAGGAACGCATTCGCAAGGAGGCTGAGGCTCAACGATTGGCCGAGGAAGCCAAACGTAAAGCCGAGGAAGAGGCAAAGCTGCAAGAGGCTGAAAGGTTAAAGAAAGAGGCTGAAGAAAGGGCTATTGCCGAAGCTAAACTACGTGAGGAACGCCTGAAGGCAGAACAGGAAAAAGCTCGGCAGGAAGCCGAACGGCTAAAACGCGAGGAGGAGGAACGCCGTAGGGCAGAGGAACAAAAAAAGTTGCTCCTTGAGGAGCAGCGTAAGCGCGATGCTGAGTTACGTCTTAAGCTTGTGGCCGAGAAAATGAGCGCCCAAATTGGCAAGGAGGATGCCGATCAGGTTGTAACCCTGCTTGCTGCCGAGGATATTGCCAAACGATATACCCGTGAACGTACCGATGAGGTTATCCGTTATCCACGAATAATACTTACCAGAACAGTGTTTAACCGGAACAACACAATCACCTTCTACACTCGTGTCGACCATGAGTATGGTGCAGTTTACTACCTAAAGGATGGTTTCTTTATTTCCAAGGAGCAATACCTAGCCGAAACCCAAAAGTAAAGTTAAGTGAAGGAGTTCATCACTGCTTGCCCACGAAACTGCTACAGCACATGTAGCCTTGTTGTGCAGGTTGATAAGGGAAAAGTTGTAGGTATCAACCCTTTACCCTTAAATAAGGCAACTCCTTTTGGGGGATGCCTTAAAGGTTTAAGCTATGTGGAACGAGCAAATTCCCCCGATCGTATTATTTATCCAATCAAAAAGGTAAATGGCTCCTTTAAACGCATTTCATGGAACGAGGCTCTTGAAACTATTGCGGAAAAGCTGATACGTTTCCGTGATGTTTACGGTCAACAATCGGTTTTGTTTTACGCTGCCAGCGGCATGGCCGGCTTGTTAAACGATTTCAGCGGAAAGTTCTGGCGTTATGTTTACGGAGGGGCTACAACCGTTTACGGTAATCTTTGCTGGCCTGCAGGTTTGGAGGCTACGCGCTTAACGCTTGGTGAAAATAAGCACAATGTTCCTTGGGATTTAGAGAATGCCAAGCTAATTGTTCTCTGGGGGAAAAACCCAGCTGAGAGCAACGTTCACGAAATGATACCCCTGAACAATGCGCTTGATAAGGGGGCGGAACTATTGGTTATCGATCCACGTAGAACCCAATCAACCCAAAGAGCTACTTTGCTGCTACAGCCATACCCATCAACCGATGCACCTATTGCATTGGCTGTTGCCAACATAATTATTCAAAAAGGATGGATAGATAGTGATTTTATCAAACTCCATGTTCATGGTTTTGATCAGTTTGCTGAACATGTTAAACCCTTTACGGCACAATGGGCATCCAATATATCGGGGGTGCCAGTTAGTTTAATTGAGAAGCTGGCATGGTACATAGGCAATGTAAAACCAATGACACTAATACCAGGCTATGGCATGCAGCGATATACAAACGGGGGACAGACTGTAAGGGCAATACTTGCACTTAGTGTAATTACAGGCAATATTGGGAAACCCGGTGCATGCTGGCACTACGCTAACCTTCAAAGCTATGTTTTTGACGATGTCCTGGAGCCACTCTGTTACTATCCGCCCGATAAACCCGATGGCATTATACGTCGTTCCATTTCAACTGCGCGGTTAGGAGAGGACATGCTTGGCACCAAAAATCCTGAGCTAAAAATGATTTGGGTAGAACGCGGAAATCCGCTAACCCAAAACCCAAATACGGGCAAAGTTCTTGAGGCCTTCCGGAAACTCGATTTAAGGGTGGTAGTGGAGCAATTTATGACCGATACGGCTCTGGAAGCCGATATTATCCTACCGGCTAAAAACATGTTTGAACAATCCGATATAGTTGGTTCATACTGGAATCCTTACATTCAGCTCAAGCAAAAAGTTGTTGAACCAGCCGGAGAGGTTAAGCCTGAAACCGAAATTTACTGGTGGCTTGCACAAAAACTAGGGTTTAATGAGGCCGATTTATCCAATATTTTACTTCCCCCGGGCGATGAACATGTTGATAGGTACCTTGATAGTAAGCTGCGCGAGTTTAACTTATCGCTCGAAGAGCTCAGGAAAGGCCCAATACTTGCTCCAGGACTTCAGGAGATTGCATTCTCCGATTATCGATTTCCAACACCCTCGGGGAAAATTGAGTTGTACTCTGAGCAGGTTCAAACTTTATGGGGTGAAAATCCACTTCCAACCTATAACCCAGCCGTAGAGCTATTCCAGAACCAAACGCCATATCCACTTTTTTTAATGTCGCCAAACACCAAAAACCGAATACATAGCCAATTCAATAATTTAAAAGTAATATCAATGATTAGTGGCGCACCGGTATTACAAATTAACCCGGCTGATGCCATTCAAAGGGGAATAGGCGATGGCGATCTGGTTGAAATTTTTAACAATAGGGGTTCGTTCAGGGTTAAAGCACAGCTAACCTATGAGGTAAGGGTGGGTTGTGTGGTTATCCCAAACGGATGGTGGAGAACACAAGGTGCACCGGTGAATGTCCTTTCGGAAGGCAGAGAAACCGATATGGGACACGGATCAGCATTTCATAACAATAGGGTAGAGGTTAAGCTCGTAAAACGTAAACCATGAGCGACAGGGGGTTTATATTCGATTATTCCCGATGCGTGGGGTGTCATGCATGCATAGTGGCATGCTATAACCAAAACCATACCGAACCCCCAATGGCATGGCGAATGGTGGTTAATGGCAACCCCTTAAAAATTCCATTAAAGGGTTTCATCAACCTTTCACTAGCATGTAACCACTGTATTGATGCACCTTGCATGTCCAATTGCCCTGCAATTGCATATTCAAGGGACGATGAAACTGGAGCAATAATACACAGCCCTCTAAAATGCATTGGCTGCAAGTACTGTACCTGGGCCTGCCCTTATGAAGCGCCTAAATATAACCCGGATAAGGGTGTAGTGGAGAAATGTAATTTCTGTAACGATCTGCTAAAGGTAGGAGGCATACCTGCTTGTGCTGTAGCATGTCCAACAGGCGCTCTCACCTTTGGTGAAATAAAGGTAGAGGCTAATCTATCAAAACCCGGTTTCCCTGAAGTCGCTACTTCGCCTCGCATTAATGTCGCTAATGAAAGTATCAACGATAGTTTACCCGAAATGGCTATTGAGGCCACGGGCCTTCAACAATCCGATTTTGCTGAGACATATAGCCCCCGTATTCATCCTGCAAAGGAAATCCCTTTGTTTGTTTTTACTTATCTTTCAGCTGCATTAGTGGGATGGTTTATCACCTTTTATCGCCTTGAAAAAATCTCATACTTTTCTAAGATTTCCTTCATTTTATTGCTTGCTTTTGCGGGTTTTGCAAGTTTATTCCATTTAGGCAAGCCTTTAAGGGCGATAAGAGCCCTGCTTCATGTTAAATCGAGCTGGTTGAGTCGTGAAATTGCTCTTTTTGGTTTGTTTGCCTTTTCAGGTCTGCTTTACGTTTTAACTGAAAAACCTCCATTGTTTTGGTTTTCGGTGGTTGTAGGAACGGTTTTTCTCATCTCCCTTGAAATGGTTTATCACGTGGTTCGTAAAAACTATAGCACCCCTATACACAGTGCAAATACTTTGCTAACCGCCTCTACGCTATTTTCATTAATAACTTTGTCAAAAGCCTTTGTTCTACTTGCAACTATCAAGCTTTTGCTTTACCTGGTACGCCATGCATACATTCAAAAATTCAACCCTAAAAAGGTGATTTTTTCATTAATAAGATTTTTAGGTATTCTCATACCACTTGTAGGGTTACTCTTTGGTTTGATTCCAGAAAACATAGCCCCATTTCTCACCCTCTTTCTTATTGGGGAGTTTATTGACCGGTACGAGTATTACGCTAGCATCGATACCCATAACCCTTTTCAGAGCATTTAAACCTTAGGTTGTTTTAAGGAATTTCCCCGGCGTTTAGTCAAAATTATTTTCAAACAATAACTTTTTGCTATTGATATTTTGGGTAAAATGTTTATATTTGTTTTATTAAGTTGAAAAGTGATTTTTATAAACATAGCAGTATGGATGCATTAATCATCAAAGGGACTAACGAAACCCCAAATATTACATTCGACAAGGATGCCAATAAGTTCGAAATCACAGGGAAATCGCTACCTGAGGATGTTAAGGAGTTTTATAACCCTGTACTTAGGTGGTTAAAAGCTTATGCAGACGATCCAAACCCCAAAACCGTTTTTAAGGTAAAAATGGAGTATTTTAATACTGCATCATCAAAAATGCTGCTTGAGGTTTTGGAATTGCTTGATGGAATGTATTCGGCTGGTAAGGATGTTGAAGTTGAGTGGCACTATATGGAGGATGATGAGGATATGCACGATGCTGGTAACGACTATGCCGATATGCTTGAGTTGCCTTTTAAGATGATTAGTTACCAGCATATTTCCAAATAACTTCTAACGTCCATGGAAAGGCTTCACCTTGAACCAACACTTACCACACCCAAAGTTGTTTTTGACCGGGATAGCGGTGAGTTTACTATTCAAGGGAAATCCCTTCCGGAAGACGTTAAATCGTTTTACACCCCTCTTATTGCTTGGTTGGACGATTACATGAAAAACCCCAATAAAACCTCAATCTTTGAATTTGATTTTGAGTATTTTAATACTGCTTCCTCAAAAATGATTCTGATTATTATGAACCGCATCAAAGAGCTTTTTAAAAAGGGGTATGAGGTTCAGATAGTATGGAAATATCCTCAGCAAGATGCTGAACTTGAGGAGGCAGGAGAGGAACTTGCCGAGTTGATATCAGTACCTTTTAAACTTGTACCAAAACCAGAAATGTAAAAACATGCCATAATGGAACCATTACACATTAAAGCCAGAAAGGATTCCCCAGATATTACATTTGATCCCCAAAGTGGTAATTTCACTATTATTGGGGTTAGTCATCCTGAAAATGTAACTAGCTTTTACGAACCTGTAGTAAAGTGGCTCACCCAGTTTAAAATTGAAATTCAAAAGAATGGAGCCAAATCGGTTAAGCCAATAAACTTTAGGCTTTTCTTCAAATACATCAATTCCGCTTCGTATAAGTATATGATTACCCTTTTCCAGCACATGCAGGAGATATTTGAGATGGGGGTGCCAATCCAAATTGTTTGGAACTACGAACCAGGTGACGAGGACATGGCTGAGTCAGGGTGGGAATTAATTGAGTATTCAGGAATTAAAGCCCCCTCGGTTTGCGAGGTTTGCAACGATCCTATTTAGAAGTCTGACAGTACGCTGAAACTTGAAAAATAAGGGGAAGTTTAAACTTCCCCTTTCCTGTTATTAATAAATACTTTTTACTCACCAAAGCTTATTCCAACACCTCGAGCTGTGCGCACCAGGTCGCAATCAGGGTCAACAAAGTTGGGACGGTTAATGGCGTCAATAAGGGGCACGGAAATTATATCGGGGTGTC
This sequence comes from Tenuifilum sp., assembly GCF_037481895.1. Taxonomy (NCBI): domain Bacteria; kingdom Pseudomonadati; phylum Bacteroidota; class Bacteroidia; order Bacteroidales; family Tenuifilaceae; genus Tenuifilum; species Tenuifilum sp. Next base: position 64,502 of record NZ_JBBFKU010000011.1, on the reverse strand, counting down.
GGTAAGCAACCATTTCGCCAAATTTACCCTCAAGCACCATTTCAAAGGCCTTTACGCCAAACTGAGTAGCCAAAACTCTATCGTAAGCTACGGGAATGCCACCACGCTGTAAGTGTCCAAGAACAGTTTCGCGGATGTCGGCCTCGAAGCCAATGCTCTTAAGGTCTCGTGTAATTTTGTGTGCAACTCCACCAAGTCGCAGGTTATGGTAACCTACCTCATCGCTTTCAGCCGATACCAGTGTGCCACCCTTGGGTAGAGCACCCTCAGCTACTACTACAATGGCATGTCCTTTCCCTTTATTGTAACGACTTTGGAGTCGTTCAGCAACTTTATGGATATCGTATGGGATTTCAGGGATTAAGCAAACCTCAGCACCGCCGGCAATAGCAGCATGCAGAGCAATCCACCCGGCATAACGTCCCATTACCTCTAGAATCAGAACCCGGTTATGGCTAGCGGCTGTGGTAACCAACTTGTCAACGGCTTCAGTTGCAATTTGAACTGCGGTTTGGAAACCGAAAGTAAAGTCAGTTGCTGAAAGGTCGTTATCGATGGTTTTGGGAACACCAATTATATTCAACCCTTTTTCGTATAGCTGTTGTGAAATGCGTTGAGAACCATCGCCACCAATACTGATAACAGCATCAATCCCCAGATATTGTAACTTACGGATCATCTCATCGGAACGGTCAACTGCTCCCCATGAGCCATCCTTATTTTTAACAGGCCAAGCAAAGGGGCCTCCCTTATTGGTTGTTCCAATTATTGTACCACCCTGCACGTGAATGCCTGCCACAGCGCGCTCGTCGAGCACCTTGATTTCAGTAGGCTCACGTAGAATTCCATCGAACGACTGAATACTACCAATAACTTCCCAGTCGGGTTCCTGAGAGGCACGTTTAACAATTGCCCGGATCACCGCATTTAATCCAGGACAATCGCCGCCTCCTGTTGCTACTAAAACTCTTTTCATTGGTTTTAATTTCGTTTGTTAAGGTTTTTTACGCTACAGTCTTTGTTTTAAAAACTGAAGTAAAACCGCAGAAAAAGTTACAAATTGTAATCATTTTTTCGATTTACCTCAATAATTAAAACCAGTTGTTCATGTTTACCTCATTATTTGGTATGTTACAAATTGTAAAAAGCCAAATTTTTTCCACGTTCGCAAAGGTATGAATTTTTTTAAACGTACAATGCTAAAAAGTATCAAAACTCTTGATGTTACAAATAATTATGCTCCGCAAACGTGTGAAAACGGGATGGGGAAGAATCCGAATAATTAGTATGAAACTAAAAATCAGAAAGCAGAAATGCTGAATAAGTTCTCAAACATTACAAGGTGGGTTGTATTAACCCCCTTAACCTTAAACTTTGAACCTCAAATCTTTAACCTTTATCCTTTAACCTTTAAACCAACGCCTCCCACATCACCTCAATGGGGTGAAGGGCTTTTCGGCCAGTACCATCTTTAATCTGGTGCCTGCAGCTTGTTCCGGGTGCAGAAATTATTGTGTCAAGGGGTGTTTTACGGATTTCGGGGAACAGAACTAACTCACCCACTTTCATCGATAAATCGTAATGTTCCTTTTCATAACCAAATGCCCCTGCCATCCCGCAACAACCACTCGGGATTTCCTCCACTGTATAGTTTACAGGAAACGATAGCATTGCTTTAGTAGGTGTTGTTGAGGCAATTGCTTTTTGCTGGCAGTGTCCATGTAACTTAATGTGATGGGCTCTTGTAGTAAACATCTCTGGTTTGATTCTGCCTTTAGCAGCCTCCCTAGTAAAAAATTCTTCAAAAAGAAGAGAGTTCCCTGCTAAACTATTTGCCTTTTGCTTGTTTTCTTGGGATACCAAATCGGGATACTCATCTCTAAAACTAAGTATTGCCGAAGGTTCTATTCCAATAAGAGGTGTATCTGGATTTATGATACCCGATAGCTTTTCAATATTGCTGTTGGCAATACGCTTGGCAGTTCTTACCAAACCCTTTGAAATATAGGTCCTACCACTTTCAAAAATATCAACCAGTTCCACCTCATAACCAAGCCGATTAAGCAATTCAACAGCCTTAATGCCTATATGTACATCGTTGTAGTTTGTAAACTCGTCAGGCAGGAGGTAAACCTTTCCATTGTGTTTAGCTGAATGGCACCTGTTCCGCTTAAACCATTTTTTAAAAGTAGATTCACCTAGTAGGGGCATTTTGCGCTTAGGTTCCAATCCTATTGCCTGCATCAGAATTCTTGATGTTACCTTATTGGTTAAAAACCAATTGGTTAATCGGGGAAAGTAACTACCCATTCGGTTTATATGGGCAATGTAGGCTACCATCCTACTTCGTATGGGGATGCCATTTGCATCGTACCAATGTTGTAAGAATTCGGCTTTAAGCTTTGCCATATCAACGCTCGAGGGGCATTCGTTCTTACATCCCTTGCATGAGAGGCATAAATCCAGTATTTCGTATAGCTCCCTTTGATTAAATGGGTTTCTTTTAGGGCTGTATGATAAAAATTCCCTGAGCAGGTTAGCTCGTGCGCGTGTTGTGTTAGCTTCGTTAAGTGTTGCCATGTAACTTGGGCAAAGTGTTCCGCCCGACAGATGTGTTTTACGGCAGTCGCCTGAACCATTGCATTTTTCTGCAGCGCGTATTATTCCAAGTGAGGACGAAAAATCGAAAATGGTATCAATAACCCTTTCCTTTTGACCTGGAATATACCTTAAAGAGCTGTTCATGGGTGGGGTATCAATGATTTTTCCCGGATTAAAAATATTTTCAGGGTCAAAAGCGAACTTCAGCTCTCGCATGTGCTGGTAAACCTCTTCGCCGTAAAAGATGGGTATGAATTCGCCTCGTAATCTTCCATCGCCGTGTTCGCCGCTTAACGAGCCCTTGTACTTTTTAACGAGCATGGCCACTTCGTAGCCAATGGTATGGAATAGCTCAACATCCTTAGGATCCTTAAGATTAAGCACTGGCCTTAAATGAAGTTCACCCGTTCCTATGTGTGCATGGTAAACGCATTCAAGCCCATATCGTTGCATTATTTTTTCGAAATCGTCCATGTATTCGGGTAGCCTTTCGACAGGAACCGCAGTATCTTCAATAAGCGAAACGGGTTTTGCATCGCCCACAACATTCGATAATACCCCAAGTCCAGCCTTACGCAGATTCCAAACCTTTGAGGTTTCAGCACCCCAAATAATTGGGAAATGGTAACCGTAGCCTGCCTCACGCATATCACTTTCCATTTTCTGGGCAGCGCTTTCAATTTCGCCTTTACTATCGGCAAAGAATTCAACAATAAGTATGGCTCCCGGGTCGCCCTGAACAAAAAAGCGGTTCTTTTGCTGCTCAATATTGCCCTTAGTGCACTCCAGGATAATGTTGTCCATTAGTTCCACAGCCCAGGGTTTGTGCTTCAGGGCTATAAGGTTTGCCTTGAAGGCATCGGTGCGATTTTTTAAATGTACAGCGACCACAGCTTTTTCCTTAGGGGGAAGAGGTACCAGGTTTAGGGTGATTTCGGTGATAATGCCAAAAGTTCCTTCACTCCCGGCAATCAATTTTGCAAGGTTAAGCGGTAATTCACCACCAGCAGCCACTGTTCCAATAAGCGTGTCCAGGGCATAGCCCGTATTCCGACGTTTTACACTGGGATCAGGAAAATTCGAGGTAATTAACTTTTGATTTTGCTTGTTACCTATAAGGTTATGTATGTAACGGTAAATATCCCCTTCGCGATTTGAAAGCCTTAGTTTTTCATCGTATTCGGTTTTATTTACCTCTCCAAAAAGGTATTCATTTCCGTCGTCGAGTACCATTTTTACTGAGTACAGGTGATCGCGGGTGCTCCCGTATACCAAAGAATGTGAGCCGCAGCTGTTATTGCCCACCATACCCGAGAGGTTACATCGATTTGATGTTGATGTTTCAGGGCCAAAGAATAAACCATGTGGTTTAAGAAAGAGGTTAAGCTCATCGAGTATAACACCGGGTTCAACGGTAACCCTTCTCTTTTCAATATCAAGGTTGATGATTCTGCGGAAATGCTTTGATATATCAATAATAATGCCTTTGCCAACTACCTGTCCCGCCAACGAGGTTCCTGCTGCACGGGGAATAACTGGTATTTTATGCTTTTTGGCAAAGCGAATAGCCTGTTGGATATCATTTACATCTTGTGGCCAAACTACAGCATAGGGTTTCTCCTTGTATGCCGATGCATCGGTTGAATACTGAATAAGCGTGGATTCGTCCCACTTTACCTCGCAGCTTAGCAGATCACTCAGCTCATTTATTTTGATTTCCAAATCTTTCATACCTCTTTAAAAATTCATACAAACTTAAAGCAATTTATTTTTCTATGATTTTCTTCCCGTAATTTTGATTCTAATGATTTGATTTTAAAAAATTATAAAACTGGGTATAACATCGTAAGCAATTCAAGAAAATAAAAATACCATGTTGAAAAACATATACTGCATATTACAATGTAATTCAGAGTGTTAGAGGTATTTTAAACGCCTGTTTTACTATAAATCAACCAGTTAATGCTTTAAAAAGCCTTAAATGCTTTGAAGGTGAAGGTATTTATTCCTAATTTTGCGTATGTAAATTGAATTAACTAATTGTTTGACTATCAAAATAATAAAACAATGATTGTTCTCGTTCTGAACTGCGGAAGTTCATCCATTAAGTATCAGCTGCTAAACATGACCAACGATGGTCAGTTACTAGCTAAGGGTATTGTTGAACGTATTGGTTTTACCGATGCAATTCTTACTCACAAGCCTGAGGGTAAGGATAGGTACGAGGTGGTTACCAGCATTCCCGATCACACAACCGGTATTAATCTTATTCTTGAGGCGCTTGTTAACGAAAAACATGGCGTAATTAAGAGTTTAAATGAGATTACTGCTGTTGGTCACCGTGTGGCTCATGGTGGTGAATTTTTCACCAAGAGTAGTTTAATTGACGATTTCACCAAGAGTGAAATTGAAAAGTGTATAGAGCTTGCCCCCCTTCACAACCCTGCAAACCTTAAAGGGATTCTTTCCATGGAAAAGCTACTCCCGGGCGTTCCTCAGGTAGCTGTATTCGATACATCGTTCCACCAAACCATGCCCAAATATGCTTACCTCTACGCTATTCCTCATGACTACTACGATAAGTATAAAATCCGTAGGTATGGCTTTCACGGAACAAGCCATAAGTATGTAGCCCAAAAGGCATGTCGCATACTTGGTGTTGATTTCGAGAGCCAGAAAATCATTACCTGTCACCTAGGTAATGGCGCATCAATAGCTGCAATTAAGTATGGTAAATCAGTTGATACCTCAATGGGCTTTACTCCAGTAGAAGGTCTAATAATGGGAACCCGCAGCGGTGATGTTGATGCTGGTATTTTACTTTACCTTGCTGAAAAGGAGAACTTAAGCATTAAAGAGGTTAATGACGTAATTAACAAGAAGAGTGGGGTGCTTGGTATATCGGGTTTATCGTCCGATATGAGAGACCTGGAAAATGCCGCTGCTCAGGGCAATGAGCGTGCTCAGCTTGCACTCGATATGTACTATTACCGCGTTAAAAAGTATGTTGGAGCTTACGCTGCTGCAATGGATGGTGTTGACCTAATCATTTTCACCGGTGGTATAGGCGAGAACGATCCAATTCTCCGCGAAAAGGTTTCAACCGCTATCGATTTCATGGGTATCGATTTTGATTCTGAAGCCAATAAAGGTGTGCGCGGTAAGGATAAGTTGCTAACCAAACCTAGTTCAAAGGTTAAAGTGATGGTAATCACCACCAACGAGGAGCTTGTGATTGCCACCGATACGGCAAACATTGTAAAAGAACTTAAAAAGTAGTATAAACATAAAAATGCGATAAAGCCATGAGAGTAGAAAAACTTGATCAGCTATTCGATATTCTTCGTAGCAAACCCCGTAAACGATTAGTAGCAGCTTATGCTAACGACCATCACACCATTGAGGCTGTTAGCATGGCTATTGACATGGGTATTGTTGATGCCACACTGGTGGGCGATGAGGCAACCATCAAGAAAGTTTGCGGCGAACACAATATCGATTTTTCAAAGTTCCGCGTTGTTCAGGAAGCCGATGAGATGAAAGCAGCCCGCAAAGCTGTTGAGCTTATTAATAAGGGTGAAGGCGATGTACTGATGAAAGGTCTCGTTAGCACCGATAAGTACATGCGTGCCATTTTGGACAAGGAGAATGGCTTACTACCTCCTAAGGCAGTGCTAAGCCATGTTACCGTTGTTCAGGTGCCCACATACCACAAGCTTCTTATAGTTGGCGACGTGGCAATCATTCCTGCTCCAGATTTGAACCAAAAGATAGCCATTACCAACTACCTCATCCAAACCGCTCATTCACTTGGCATTGAAATGCCAAAGGTAGCCCTCAATGCTGCAACTGAGCAAATGTCGGCAGGTATGCAGGCATGTGTTGATGCAGCTATTATCTCAAAAATGGCCGATAGGGGTCAGATAAAGGGCGCCATTGTTGATGGACCTCTTGCCCTTGATGTGGCTATCGATAAGGAATCGGCTCAAATCAAAAAGGTTTCGGGTGAGGTTGCCGGTGATGCCGATTGCATTCTTTTCCCCAATATTGAATCGGGTAATGTATTCTTTAAGGCCTGCACAAAGCTTGCTAAGGGCGAGCTTGGCGCCATGGTTATGGGCGCTAAAGTGCCTTGCGTGCTAACATCACGTGGCGACAGCGTACAATCAAAAATGTATTCAATCGCCCTTGCTGCCAACGCTGCAAAATAGTACAAACCAGTAACCTGAAAATATTTAAATTAGCATGGAAGAATATAAAATACTGGCTATCAATCCCGGTTCCACGTCAACCAAAATTGCCGTATTCCGGAATAATAAAAACGTTTTCCTAAAAAACATTAAACACTCGGCCGACGATTTGGCAAAGTTTAAGACCATTGCCGACCAGTTCAGTTTCCGTAAGGAAATTATACTTGAGGAGTTGAAACAGGCTGGTATTGATGTTAATAAAATATCGGCAGTAGTTGGTCGTGGTGGGCTGCTCAAACCTATTGAATCGGGAGTTTACGAGGTTAATGAGCAAATGAAAGCTGACTTACGCAACAGCATAATGGGCGAGCATGCCAGTAACCTTGGCGCTTTAATTGCCGACGATATTGCCCGATCGTTACCCTCGGCTAAGGCATACATTGCCGACCCCGTGGTGGTTGACGAGATGGAAGATGTTGCTCGCATTTCAGGCCATCCCCGTTTCAAAAGGGTATCTATCTTCCATGCCTTAAACCAGAAGGCCATTGCCCGGTTGCATGCTAAAAGTATCGATAAAAAGTACGAGGAGCTCAACCTTGTTATCGCACACCTTGGTGGAGGTATATCGGTTGGTGCACATCGTCAGGGCAGGGTAATTGATGTAAACAACGCCCTCGATGGCGATGGTCCTTTCTCACCTGAGCGTGCTGGAACTGTACCCGCTGGCCAGCTTGCAAAGCTTTGCTTTAGTGGTGAGGTAACCTACGATGAGGTAAAAAAGATGCTTACCGGTAAGGGCGGACTGGTTGCCCATGCCGGAACCAACGATGCATATGAAATTGAGCTAAAAGCTCGTGCCGGCGATGCTAAGGCTAAACTTCTTCAGGATGCTATGGCCTATAACATTGGTAAAGCTATTGGTTCCATGGCTGCAGTGCTGAAAGGTAAGGTTGATGCAATAATTCTTACCGGTGGTATTGCACACAATCCTGACCTGGTTGATTACGTTAAGGAGATGGTTGGGTTTATTGCACCAGTTGCTGTTTACCCCGGTGAAGATGAGATGCAAGCCCTTGCCATGAATGGGCTCATGGTGCTAAAAGGCGAGGTAATGCCAAAGGAGTATAAGTAATATGAATGATTAATAAAGAGGAGGGGCAAATGCCCCTCTTTTTTTTGGGGGGGGAGGTAAAGAAAGTCTTTATATATCTAGCATTTGCAATGTCATCCTGAGTGTAGCGAAGGATCTCTAATCGACCCCATGAGATGTTTCGCTTGCGCTCAACATGACAATAGTTTCACGAACAACGCGCAACGTTTCCAGCCACGTAGTGGCGAAACATTTGTAATTCCATGGCTAATCCTACTCTAAAGCGATGCACGCAATACATAATCCAAAGAGCAAGGGTAAAGCGTTGCATCGCTACAGAAAGGCATGGCAAAGAGCCTTTTTCATGTTCTTTCTTGTCTTGATACAAGAAAGAACCAAAGAAAATCAAGGCTGAAAAGCCCGACCCGATGGGTACCCCGTGGGTGTAACTGCCACGCGATACTATTCGCCACGCCTGTGGCGTGGCTCAATTGGTATCGCTTACCAGACCCACCGCAACGTTCCACCCCCGACCCATTGCCGGGTCAGGCTTTTATGCCACTGCCAATGGCATTCCTCGTTGTACTTGGAATCTCATTAATAATTAATAAAGAGTGAAGGAAAAAGGGATGCTTCGGCAAGCTCAACATGACAATAGTTTCACGAACAAAGAGCAACTATACACGAACAACTTCATTTGTCATCCTGAACGTAGCGAAGGATCTTTTGAATAGTGTGCAGTGTACAGTGTGCAGTTTACAGGGAAAATGAAAAGTGGTGTTTGGTTTTTAGTGTTTAGTGAAATGCTTTTTTTCTCCATCAACTATCAACCATCAACCAACAACTATCAACTTATCCTTTACCCTTTATCCTTTATCCTTTATCCTTTATCCTTCTCCTTAAGGTGTACTAACGCTTACAGGCAGTATTTTCCCATTAAAGAACCTATTCCCGTTCTGTGCAAAGTATGCAATAAAGCTAGCCATTTCCTGAGCGGTCAAGGGAGCCTTGTAGCCAGGAAAAGCATTGCGAAGCATTTCGGTATCGGTAGCACCTAGAGCTAAGCAGTTAAAAGCAATACCTGTGCTTTTGAACTCCTCGGCAAGGTTCTCGGTTACAGAAGCTAGGGCTGCTTTTGATGAAGCATAAACCGATAGGCCGGGAAACTTAACGCTTCCCTGAAATCCACCCATACTGCTAATGTTTACCACGTGGCTACCAGCATCCATTAAAGGTATTAGCAGTTTTATCAAAAGGATAGGGGCAAGGTAATTAACCTCTAACATACTGCTTATTTGTTCGTATGTAAGTTCAGTAAGGGGTTTTGCATAAAGTAATCCTGCATTATTTATCAGAATATCAACCTTGTCGATATGCTTTCTTATGATTGAGCCAATATCCTCAGTTCCTTGGCAGAGTTTTGTCAAGTCGTAAACTACAGGGATAACCGTTGAGGCTGGGTTAATCTTCGCAACCTCATTCTGTAGTTTTTCTAAGTTATGCCCGTTTCGGGCTATACAGAGAATGGTGTTACCTCCTTTTTGGGCTAGTTCAATCGCAGTTGCATAACCTATACCTTGCGAGGCGCCAGTAATAACTATGTTCATCGCTAATCTTTTTTAACAGACATAAAGTTAACCAATTAAACATAAATGGCTAATTTTGTGTTCATGTTAGTAAGTAAACATCAGTATTATGCTGAAAAAATCTATCTTTCTAGTAATATTTGTTTTGGTAAGCGCCCTTGCCTTTTCGCAACGAAAACATGGCGATTTCCAACGATTTTCGGATAGAGTATATTTTGGGGGTAGTTTAGGCCTAGCAATTGGAAATCGCATAACCCAAATTGATGTATTGCCCCAGGGTGGCATTTGGATTTTTCCACAATGGTCGGTTGGGGTAGGTGGGCGTTATACCTATCGCAGGGAAAGGTTTAGCTTTGACCCCTCGAGCACCAGTATAAAACCGGTAACTACTACCATTTGGGGATATTCTGGTTTTACCGATATTTTACCCATCCCCGATTTTAATGAAGCCTTTGGCGTTAAGCTTCATGGTGGTTTTGTAATTCACGGTGAGTTCGAGAACCTTTACCTTGACCGTAAGTTTTTTGACATTACCTCTACCCAAGGCATGGGCTGGATACGGATGTATATGGTAGGTGGAGGCTGGCGTCAACGGATAGGCGATAGGGCAGCCGTTAACTTTTTGGTTCTATGGGATTTAACCGATAACCGCTATTCGCCCTACACTTCAAACCCTATTCTTCGGTTCTCTATCACGTTTTAAAATAAAAAAGGCCTCAAACAGAGGCCTTTTCTTTTATTATGTTAGGAATAAATGTTATTCTAACACAACTACATTTGTGGCCTGTGGACCACGTTTGCCTTCAGAAATTTCGAAGCTAACGGCTTGACCTTCATCTAAGCGTTTAAAACCTTCGCGTTGAATTCCTGTGTAGTGAACGAATACATCGTTACCTTCTTCGGTTTGAATAAAGCCATAGCCTTTTGCTGCATCAAACCATTTTACTTTACCTTTCATGTTACGTTAAAAATAAATTGTGAATAAATTGATTGTTTTAAAAACATTACAAATATGTAACTATTATTTGAATAAACAACATCATTTTACCTTTTTTGTTTACCTATGATCAAAATTTATCAACCTTAAATGCGAACAATTAACCTTACACGCTTGTTTATGCCAAAATAAAGTAGTTTCTTTGATGAATTAATATTCTAAAACAATTTACATGAACGTTTCCAAAAACAAAGTTGTATCAATTAGCTATGAACTAAAGGTTGATGGCGATTTGATTGATGCTGCACAGGCAGATAATCCACTTGTATTCCTCTATGGGCATGGCCAGCTCTTGCCTCTTTTTGAGGATAATATTAAAGATCTCGCGGAAGGCGATTCCTTTGAGTTTATGATTCCAAGCAAGGATGGTTACGGTGAGGTTAACGACCAGGCCATTGTTGAGTTACCCAAGGAGATTTTTGTTATTGATGGTGAACTACAGGAAGATCTCCTGGTGATAGGCAACCGCTTACCCATGCGCGACTCCGAGGGAAATGCGCTGGATGGAACTGTGATTGAAGTTACCGATAACTCCGTGGTTATGGATTTTAACCACCCCCTAGCTGGTAAGGACCTTTTCTTCACCGGTAAGGTTGAAAACATTCGCGAAGCTACTGCCGAAGAGATTAGCCATGGTCATGTGCATGGAATGGGCCACGGCCACTAACAGATATTACAACTTTTGTAAGTAAAAGGGGGTGAATTATTCACCTCCTTTTTTTCATTATGTAACATTTTTACTATTTTAGCAGTAATATTAAATTACTTGCCTAATACTTTCAGAATATGAAACACCTATGGAAGGCAGCTTGCACAAATACAGATGAACAACCGAGCGTTTTTAGCGAGCTCGACGAAGTCAAACTATGGGTGTTCCATCCGCTCGATAAAGTATGTTAAAAGCAAGCGAGTAATGATTTAGTAATTAATAATATAAATATTTTGTACGGATGAAACGCAAACTTTTAGGAATGGTTCTGATGGCGCTGGCCATTGTAACCAGCTGTAAAAACGATAATGACGACCAGGACATAAATATCATTAAGTTTAACGATGGGCAGTTCACCCTTTACCGAGGCTATAGCCATAAGTATAGCGATGCCCTTGAAACAGGCGCAACTCCATTTGTTATAAACCTGCTTGGTGAAGGAGTAAGCTACAGCTCCGATGCCGGTAAATTTACCGGAACTGGATCCTTAGTAACCGGATACTTTTACTCAGAAAACATTGCTGAAGTTAAGAATGGTCTTTACACCATCGACATCTTTTCGCAAAAAGGAAAATATACTGCCGATTCATGCAAAATATACTACAACTATGATTTTGCACAGGATACCGGCAAAATCTACACTATTAAGGCTGGTACATTCGATGTGGTTAACCTGGGTAGGCTAATGAGCTACAAGATTGATATCCAAACCGCTGATTTTATCCACTTTACCGGCGAGTTTAGGGGCACAGTCGATCCTCTTTAGCTATGAAACTAGAAATTTGAATATTATTGAAATCTGAAATCTGAAATCTGAAATTTTAAACTTAAACCTTTACCCTTTATCCTTTATCCTTTATCCTTAAATTCCTGTCTATGCTTCGCAAATTACCACTTTACGCTAAGATTTTAATAGGGATGTTCCTTGGCTTGGCATTTGGATTTTTGGTAATTACTTTTGGAATACAACATTTTGCCACTGACTATATCAAACCTTTTGGAACCATTTTCCTGAACCTGCTTAAGCTTATTGCCATGCCGCTAATATTTGCATCGTTGGTGAGTGGGGTTAGCGGCTTAAGCGATGTTAGTCGGTTATCAAAGCTGGGAATAAAAACCATTTCGCTATACATTGTTACTACAATAATTGCTGTAACAATTGGGCTGGTTTTAGTGAGTGTTATTCGCCCCGGAAGCTATGTTAGTGAAGCAAAAAGAGTTGAATTACTTGAAAAATACTCGTTCGATTTAGCCAAACGGCAACAAGCCGCCGAGGGCATCGCACAGCAATCACCTCTGCAATTCCTTGTGGATATAGTTCCAGAGAATGTTGTAAACGCAGCATCCAATAACACTTCCATGCTGCAGGTCATTTTCTTTGCCATACTGTTTGGTGTTGCGCTAATTCTTGTTCCCCATTCAAGGGTGGCTATAGTAAAGGATTTTGTAGGGGGATTAAATGAGGTAATTCTCAAAATAGTGGATATTGTTATGCTTTTTGCCCCTTTTGGTGTGTTTGCATTAATGGTAACTCTTTTAGTCGATTTTGTAGGAACCGATTTAGGTTCATCGGTTCAACTTTTTACCTCGCTGGGGTTATACGCTCTAACCGTAATACTTGGATTATTATTAATTATCACCTTAGTATACCCCACATTTTTGAAGCTTTACGCTAAGATCAACTTTAAAAAATTTTATCGTGCCATTTTTCCTGCTCAGCTAGTGGCATTCTCTACCAGCTCGAGCGCCGCCACACTACCGGTTACCATGGAGCAGGTGGAAAAGGAGTTGAATGTTCCCAATGAAATATCGAGCTTTGTATTGCCGGTAGGGGTTACCATAAATATGGATGGAACAAGTCTTTACCAGGCTGTTGCAACCGTTTTCATTGCCGAAGTTTTTGGAATAGAGCTTACTTTAATACAACTTCTAACCATACTAATTACGGCAACTTTGGCATCAATTGGCTCAGCGGGTGTGCCCGGAGCTGGTATAGTAATGCTAATTATTGTTCTGAACTCTGTGGGATTGCCCGTTGAAGGTTTGGCTTTAATACTTGCCATTGACCGCCCACTTGATATGCTTCGCACAACACTAAATGTAACCGGCGATGCAATGATTGCTACAATAATTGCTAAAACCGAGGGGAAACTTGGTGAGTAGATGAACAACTTTAAGCTTTTTTTATTACCTTAGGCTGACATAAGTTAGCCATGAAACTAAACGATTACACAAGTCACTCTGAAATTCTCCGCCAGGTTGGGTTTGAGTCACGAACTCTGCTTAATGGCATTACCGGCCCAATTCAGCTTATACGTTCACTAAGCAACGATCCAAACCTCCTTGAAATACTTCACATTCTGGAATTAAGCACGGTAAGGTTCGAAAAATTCTCGTTACGTTCGCAGCTCCTTTCCGATTTACTCAACCCATCAATGCAAGTATCTAACCAGCGATTTGACTTGGTCGATTTACTAAAACACGCTGTACTGGAGTTGAATGATTTTATCAACTTCTTTGGCGTTAATATTGAACTAAGCAAGGACTTATCAAGTTTTGAAGTTGAAGCTGATAGAGATATTATTTACCAGTCAGTTCTGATAGCTTTTGAGCAGTTCATGTCAGTTCTTGAAAGTGGTTCTGCCATCAAGGTTAATGGCGAAGAGCGATCCCAGAAAATTTCCATAACAGCATTCGACAATGGTTTTGTTGCCGACAAGTTTACCCAGTTTAGCGAGAACCAGTCGGTAGAGATAGATGTTGCTCTGTTTGTGCATAGTTTCAGGAAATTCAGCATACCCTTTTCCGTTTACAAGAATAATGGCCATACTGTAATGGAAATTTCTGGCCAACAATAGCAATGCCATGAACGAGCTTTTGGTATATTCACAGGTTAACCTTTTTGCCCATATAGTGCTTAATGGCGATGCCAGCCTGCAAAAACTTGCAGAAATTTACACTGAGGTGCTTTTTACTCGCCTTGTAAATCCCAGGATTGGGAAGAAGCAGAAAGAGGAGCTAAAACAGGTAATCAGGAATAGCAAGCAAACCGTTAGTAGCATTGATGTTAATAAGATTTGTAGCAAATTAAATAGGGAAAGTTCCATTCAGCAACGGCTTTTACTACTTATTAATCTCCTTGAATTTGGATTGTTTGTTCAGAAAAATGCAATTCTACTATCAAAATCAAATAGTATTGCTGGAAAAATAAAGCAGATAGCCGATGAGCTAAAAATATCAGCTGAAACCTATAGCTTATGTAGCAGCTTTGTTTCGGGCAAACTTTACGAAGTACACGACCGTAGGAATATCCTAATAGTAAAGTCGGTAAGTCCTGAATTGGAAGGCTTTCATTTTGTAAAAAAGGAGCAGATTGCTGGGTATTTTGTATTTGTTTACTTTCCCGATGTTTCCACAATCTTTTTCCGTTACCAGGGAAAGGAAAACCTACAGCTAAACTCAAAGCCCATACAGCCAAAGGCAATATACTACTTTCAGAGTGGGTCAGTTATTTCACAAAATGGCAAACCGCTTTTGTACTATAGTAAGGTTATTGGCCGGTTTAAAGGATTAAACCAACATGAATCAATAACCCTAAACCTGAAAAATGTTGAATTTACCTATCCCCGTTCGAACTTTGGATTACACAACTTGTCGCTAACTGCCACATCGGGCGAACTTGTGGGAATAATGGGTGGGAGTGGGGTTGGAAAGTCAACGTTCTTCAACCTCCTCAACGGTTCATTAGTTCCAAAAAGGGGCAATATAACCCTTAACGGTGTTAACTATAGGGAGGGGTTATCGCAGATTCAAAAGTTAATAGGTTTTGTTCCTCAGGACGATTCGCTTTTTGAAAACCTAACCGTTTTTGAGAATTTATACTATACTGCACGGCTTGCTCTAGGTAATTTAACTGTTGAGCAAACCAAGGAGCTAGTGAATGCTAAGCTTGCTGAGTTTGGACTATACCATATTCGTAACCTAAAGGTTGGAAGTTCTTTATCGCGCAACATTAGTGGTGGACAGCGCAAAAGGCTGAATATAGTTTCCGAAATCATCAGGGAGCCAAAGTTGCTACTTGTCGATGAGCCTACATCGGGCTTGTCATCGGCCGATTCGCATAGAGTTATGTCATTGCTCAAGGAGCAATCGCTATCTGGAAGGTTAGTGCTTGTAAACATCCATCAACCCTCTACTGAAATTTATAGGCTATTTGATAAGGTTTTGGTGCTTGATCAGGGCGGATATATGGTGTACTATGGCAATCCGCTTGAGGCTATCCGTTACTTTAAGATGCATGCTGGCCGTATTGATGCCGATGAAGTGGAGTGCAGCGTTTGCAAGAACATAAAATCCGATGAGATTTTCGACATAATTGACGAGAAGCAGGTTGATGAATTTGGTCAGCTCACCGAAAACAGAAAAGTAAAACCCATAGTTTGGAGTAGCCGCTTCATACCTACCGACGAAGGAGAAATCACCATAAATCCATTACCGGAAAGTAAATCAGTTAAAGCAGATTGGGTTAACCAGCTTGAGGTATTTCTCACAAGGCTTACCCTTAGCAAGTTACGCGATATTGAATTTTTTATTTTCGCTTTTGTCATACCCGTTTTACTTGCTGCCGTAATAGCCTTTTTCAGCAAGTATTCGTTTCCCAATGAACAGGGGGGATATACCTACATCTTTTACGAAAACTATAACATACCCATTTTCTTCCTTACCAGTATTATTGCGTCCATGTTCTTAGGTATGATAGTTACATCCGATAGTGTTATTAAGGATGCCAATATCAATAATCGTGAAGCTTTTCTTTTCCTGAACCGCAAAGCCTACTATAATTCAAAGGTTCTTTTTTACTTCGGCTTAACAATCCTTCAAACGCTAATATACACGGCAATATCTATTTATATTCTCAAGGTAAAGGGAATGTTTTTACCTATTTGGGTGATACTGATTTTGATGGGATTTTTCGGAAATATAGCCGGCCTCATTGTTTCAACCATTTTCAAATCGTTATCGGCAGCCTACCTTATTGTGCCTTTCCTGGTTATACCCCAGATTATCCTAAGCGGTATAACCATCCCTTTTGATAGGATGAACCATCGGTTAGCAAATCCTGAGGTTGTTCCGGTAATTGGAGTAGTTTCTCCCTCCATGTGGGGAATGGAAGCCTTGCTTGTTCATCAGTTCAAGAATAATGCCTATGAGCGACATTTTTTTGAAATTGATATGGCCGAAAGCCAAAGCCGTATTCAATCGCAGTACCTAATTCCAAAGCTTTTTCAGGTTATTCAGAGCTATAACCAGTCCGATAGCATTAACAGGCTTAGGCTTAAAAATCTCATTAAAAGCGGTTTAAGTCAACTAAATATTGGTATTGCTGAATTACCACAGCCTAATACCGCTGAGTTCCGCAAACTTGAAATTATACTTCATGAACTACAGCAAAAAAAACAGCAACAGTATTCCAAAGCCATAAGAAGAAAGGATGAAATTGTTACAAAGCTGCAGAGCCAGTTCAACAGTGCGGAAGCCTTTTTAGAGTTTAAGCAAATGCATACCAATAGGGGAGTCGATGACTTGACTCTTGCCCGCAAGAATATAACAGCTATTCAGGTGGTTGAGAATAGGCTGGTTCAAACAATCGATCCTGTTTTTAAGATTCCCATGAATAAATGGGGTAGGGCTCACTTCCTTGCTCCAGCTAAGCGCATTGCAAACAAGCTATTTGATACTTTCACTTTTAATGTTGCCGTGCTTCTTGTTTTTCTTGTAGGTATTTACCTCATCTTACTATTTGATATTTTACCAAAACTCTCCAATTCAATGGTTCAACTCAAGCTATTTAAGCTAGTAAAGGGCTTTTAGGGAATATTATTATTGCACCCTCGTCCCTATTATATCAAATTGTTATTCTTAATCCTTTATCCTTTATCCTTTATCCTTTAACCTTATCAGTCCTGTTGAATCTTTTTTGTTTTTACTTAACAAACGTATTGCTACCAAAGCTAATTTTTTTGAATGTTTCACACATCCTTGTTTATTATCACTTGCTTTTTTAATAGGAAAAACTTAAATTGGCAATAACTGTAGAACATGAAAATATTGAACCCTAATACCTTGTTTTATGAAACAATTCCGATTTTATTTCGTGGTTTTAGCAATGCTGCTTGCAGCAATGTTTTACTCCTGCTCAGGAGGTAAAACCAACCAAGCTGATGTTGATACTGAATTTGGTGAGGATACACTGGTTCAGGATCAAATGGAAATTATGCTACCCACACCTTCGGAGGTGCTGAGCATTGTTCTTACATCGGGTATTAAGTATTCCGATAGCTATATGGCACCCCTTGGCATTGAGAAAAAAACGGTTATGGTTAAGCATAAGGCATTGATTTTAGGTGTGTACTTTGCCGACTTTGCCTATACCAATTACTACAACCAGAGGAATGCTTCCTCGGAATACTTTAAAGCTTTACAGGTGCTAACTCGCGATTTGGGTATAGGCTCCATACTGAACGATGCTTACTTTAAGCGTTTCGACGCAAACCTTAATAACCCAGACTCACTGGATGCCATTTTCGAAGATTTCTCGCAAAACGCATACAATACTATCCTTGAATCGGGAAATAGGGAGCTACTCTCAATGATTGGTATTGGTGCTGCCATTGAGGTATTGCAAATAGGGATTAACTCAATTGAGAATGCAGCAAACCCCGACGAAGCAATAGCTACGGTTATTGACCAAAGCGCTGTTTTTGACAATTACTACAATAACTTTATTGCATACAATAGCAGTAAACCTGAATTTAAAAGTTTAACCGAGGATGTTACTGAAATTTTCAAGTTTTTCAAGGAAAAACTCTCTTCGGCAGGTAACGAATCGGTAGTAACTGATAGCAAGGAACATTTCACCATAACTGGTGGCGATACTACAAAGCTTAGCAAAGCCGAATTGGCGCAGCTGCGCAATATGGTTGCCAATGCTCGTAAAAAGCTAATTGACCTTAAGTATTAATCTAAAACCTTTCTGCTATGTTTAAGCAAATTATACTTACAGCTTCACTCTTTATCGCGACTATTGTAACGGTACAGGCTCAATGCTCAGGTTTTCATACTATTAGAGAATGTACTCCACCAGATATTGAAGATTTCAAGCGGTTTGGCCAGTCCCGAAGCCGTATGGTTGAAGCCAAAAAAACTTTTACTTACCAGGTTGTACTTTTTGGTGGTTACGACTATAAAATTGGTATCTGTACTGAAAAGGGTTATTATCCAATCCAATTCAGGATAATTAATGCGGATGATAATTCTGTTTTTTACGATAACGCAAACGACGACTACGTTGAAACGGTAGGTTTTACAGTTGAAAAGACCAAAAACGTTCTTTTTGAGATTACCGTATTAGCAAGCAAAAAGGAATTCAAAGATGCAACCGATTCAAGGGTATGTGCCGGAATAGCAATATACTGGCGTAAAGTCCCCAAAACAGGCTTTTAGCATTAGCTATGAGGGTGTATATATCCATACTATCATTCACATTGTTTTTCGGTTTTGCAGTAACGGGGCAAAATCTAATCAGGAATGGCAGCTTTGAGAAATACTATGTTTGTCCCGATAATTATACGGTTGAACACACAAAACGTTTTTTGCCCGAATGGGTTATGCCTACCAAGGGTACCCCCGATTACTTTAACCGATGTAGTAAGGAGATGGTGGGGGTACCCCAGAACTTTATGGGTAGTATTTTCCCGGCCGAGGGCGATGGCTTTATTGGCTTAGTGCTGCTCGACACCCCTGATGTGAAGGAGGAGATTGATTACCGCGACTACGTACATAGCGGTCCCCTTGCGCCTGTAAACATAACTAACGCTAACATTAAAAAGCCCGATACTAAGCGTAAGGTTAAACCTATAAATTACAGGGAGTATATACAAACACAACTGGTTACACCCCTACAACCTAACCAGCTATACCGCATTAGCTTTAAGTATGCCCTTGCGCAGCACTCCACATTTGTATCGAACAGGCTTGGCATAGCTTTCACCGAAAGTCCAATAACCCGAAAGGATGGTGTGCTACCAATCAAACCAGTTGCTTTTATTGACACAGCGGTACTATACTGCACACCAGGAATTTGGGCTGAATTTGCCGATACCTTTAGAACCCGTGGCGGCGAGCTCTTTATGACTTTAGGCAACTTTTTCCCTGATAGTCAAACAGCCTATTTTCCAAACGATATTGGTTCCTTAAACACAACCCTTCAGCGTACCATACTTACCAATCAGGTTACCTACTATTACATAGATGATATCAGGCTTGAGCCTGTTAAAAAAGAGGACGTAAAGGTGCTCTCGCCTCGCTTCATTCCCTTTAGCATGCTTAAAAGGCATGAACTTTTAGAAATTGATACCCTATGTAGGTATTATGCACTACTCGATGAGGTTTACTTTGATATTGGACAACCTGGCACCAAACCCCGTAGCCTCTGCCAGCTTTACTGGCTTACCAATTTCTTGGCTCAAAACCCCAACTTAGGAATTGAACTAAATGGTTTTCTTCACGAGGTTGAAAACGATACAGTTGGTGCAAGTAGCCGACTAAAAGCCATGATGGAGTATTTGCAGGAAATGGGCATAAGTAGTGGCAGGATACGGTTAAGAACTTTTGAGGACTACAAATCCATTTCGCCCAAATATCGATTTTACCGCGAGGGATTGCCATGCGTCTTCTACTCATCGCTTGTTGCAGTTCGATTTTTTACCATTTAAAAATAATGCCATGGAGAATATAAAAGATTTAAGCAATAAAACCATTCTGGTAGTTGAGGACGATAAGTTTACCTCATTGATTATCCAGAATTTCCTTGCAAAAACAAAGGCTAAAATTGTAACTGCTTACAATGGTGAGCAGGCGGTTGAACAGGCACGCGCTCACAATCCCGATTTAATTTTCATGGACCTTAAACTTCCAGGAATAAGTGGGCATGAGGCAACCCGAAAAATTAAGGAGTTCCTGCCAAACACTATCATTATTGCTCAAACCGCTTTTGTTACCGATGCCGATAGGGCTGAAGCCCTAGATTCTGGCTGCTCCGATTTTTTAACCAAACCCCTTAGCAGCGATAAGATTTACCGTACCCTGGACAAATTTCTGTAACCCTTAACATTTTACTTGATGAAACCCGTTGAAGGTAGTAACTGGCATATACTGCTTTACTCATCGAATCAGTCCAATTGTACTGAATTGGTAAAGGGATTGCTTAACCGTCCTGAATTTTCACACTGTAAATTTTTACAGGTTGATTCGCTTCCCGGGTTAAATAATGTTTTAAGCCAGCGTTTCAACGGCGTTTTATTGGTGCATTTAACTTCTAATAGTTACGGTTTAATTAAGCAAGCAGTGTCGGTCAGGAATGATATTTCTCCCCAAGTTCAGGTTGTTGCCTTGCTCGACCATGAGGCTGTAAACCTCGATACTGCTAAATTGCTCAGTATGGATATTGACGATGTGGTACATTGCACCAATAAAGAATGGTTACAGGCAACTTTACTTAAATATTACTTTACCAGTAAGGCCGATAGCTGCATATTACCCTACGCTCCATTCGATGGGTATAGTACCCATGTCGATAGAATTCATAGCGAATTTCCCTTTGGTATTGTTAGGGTTATTCTTAAGCCAGATGTTTACGTTGAATACATTAACAGGGAGGCAGAGCGCATTTTAGGTTTTAACCTTAAGCAGCATAAAGCACAACCAGAACTTAGGAACAGGTTTATCCCTGATGAACGCATTAAGTTAATCCTTGAAAACGCTGGAACCAGCAATGAATTCATTAAGCGGCGATTCAAGATAAGCGTTGGTAACGAAAATTATAAGTGGGTGGAGGCCATTTATATTCCTGGTTTTAAGAATAACCAGTCATTCCAATCCATTGAGGTTATTCTTAGGGATGTTACCCGCGAAGAAATTGACAAGGCACTGCAAAAAGCGGTTTACGATATTGCCCGAATGACCAGTACCAACTTCTCGCTGAACAGGATTTTTACGGTAACCCATAAAATTATTTCCGATTTAATTAATATCGATAACTTCTATATAGCCCTTTACAATTCCGAGAACAATGAGGTATCGTTCCCTTACTTTGTCGATTCTACAGATATTAAAACCCCAAATCCCCGCAGTGATGGCCATGGATTAACTGAGTATGTAATTCGTACGGGAAATACCCTGCTTTGTCAACCAAGTTGCTTCGATGAGCTAATTTTTAAAAATGAGATTGACCTAATTGGAACCAAACCAATGGCATGGTTGGGCGTTCCCCTCAAATTCCATGGACATTTACTTGGGGTTATGGCTGTACAGCACTACACCAATTCCAATGCTTTTGGGGTAAATGAACAATACATACTGGAGTACTTCTCCGAGCAGGTAGCACGAACTATTGATTACAAACGAAAGGCCGACACTGTAAAGTTACTTTCCACAGCCGTTGAGCAAAGCCCCGTCTCCGTTGTAATTACCACTCTTAAGCCCGAAATTGTATATGTAAACTCTACCTTTACCAAGGTAACTGGCTACGAACCCCATGAAGCCATGGGTAGAAACCCACGTTTTTTACAATCGGGACAAACCCCAAAGGAGCGATATGTGGAAATGTGGGATACCCTCACCTCCGGTAATATTTGGAAGGGTGAATTCATAAATAAACGCAAGAATGGTGATATTTTTTATGAGGAAACAATAATTGTACTTATTACCGATGAACTTGGTAAAAATGCCTATTACCTTTCTGTAAAAATTGATATCACCGATAAGAAGATGCTCATGAATGAGCTTATCGCTGCAAAAGAAAAAGCTGAGGAGAGCGATAAGCTCAAAACAGCCTTTTTGCAGAACATTAGCCACGAGATTCGTACACCCATGAACGCCATTGTTGGTTTTGCTGAAATTCTTGAATCGGACCACGACGATGAGGGTAAAATTAGCTACTACACCGGCGTAATAAAACAGCGCTCATACGATTTGCTTGATATTGTTAACGAGCTTCTCGATATTTCCCGTCTTGAATCGGGACAGCTGAAGGCTGAATTTAAGCCTTTTGATTTAAATGGCATTTTTACCGACCTTGCTCAAACCTTTGAGGGCTACAAAAAACGCATGGAGCGTGAGGAAATTGAGCTTAGGCTATTACCTTTACCTGCTCACGTATCGAACCTGATTGAAAGCGATGAGTCAAAGCTACGCCAGGTATTTGTTAACCTTATCCACAACGCCCTAAAGTTTACCCATAGCGGTTACGTTGAGTTTGGGTTCCATGAGCTATCCAACGGTTCAATTGTATTCCGGGTTACCGATACGGGAATTGGCATACCACACGACATGCAGGGTAAGATATTTGAACGTTTCCAAAAGGTTAGCCCCAAGGGGGTGATTTACGATGGGCTTGGACTTGGACTTACTATTGTTCAAAGCCTGGTTAACCTGCTCAACGGAAAAATCTGGCTTGAATCGGAGGTTGGTAAAGGCACCTCATTTTACTTCTCATTACCTTACAAGCCCATAAAGAAAGTTGAGGAAATTGCGATTGAAACAGTGAATCCAGAAGTGATTAAAAATCTAAACCTCTTGGTAGTGGAAGATGATGCTTTCAACATTGCCTACTTCAATGAGCTTTTTAGTGGATTAAATGTAAACTACCACATTGAGAGCACCGGAAGTAGTGCAATTGACCATTTTAAGCAGAACTCATCGTACGATGCAGTACTTATGGACATAAAGCTTCCCGATATGACCGGGTACGAGGTAATTGAGGAGTTCAAGCGAATCAACCCAACTGTACCGATCTTTGCACAAACAGCCTACGCAGCCGAGAGCGATAGGAAAAAAGCTTTAGAGGTAGGTTGTGTGGATTACATTGCCAAACCCATATTCCGCGATAAGCTAATTGGCATGCTGCAAAAGCATTTGGTTAAAGGATGATATTCTTTACATTGTTTGCGCGCGTCACCAGACGCGTGCAATATTCGCCCTGAAAAGGCAAATTGCTTTAAACCAGGGTTTTAACCCTGGATAATGTGGTATTCAAAATTTTAGGCGATGTACGCAATGGCATTCCAAAGAGTAAGGGTGTAACGTTGCATCGCAACAGAAAGACATGGCTAAGAGCGATTGCCAGAAAACCAATCAAAAGGTGTTAAAGAGTTGTAGGTTCAAAGAGATGCTTCGACTGGCTCAGCATGACAAAGGGCGTAAAGATGCAAGGGGTATTGTCATTCCGAGTCCCGATTCTATCGGGATAGACTATGTCGAGGAATCTCCTTCAAGTATAGTGCGACCAGCCCCGTAGGGGATAAACCTTTGTAACTCCATGGCTACTCCCACAAGTATAGCGAGGGGCTGGGGTGAATCCGTTTCCCACATTCAACCTAAATGACCCCTCTAAATCTCCCCTGAGAGGGGAGACTTTAACGGTGCACCCCTCTCCTGTCAGGAGATGGGCTGGGGTGAGGTCGATTCCATGAACAACGAACAACTCTCCCAGCCCCGTAGGGGCGTAATATTTGTAACGCAATTGTTACTCCCTCATGCATAGCGATGCACGCCATGGCATTCCAAAGAGCAAGGGTGAAACGCTGCATCGCAAGGGAAAAAAAACATTCCCAAAAGCGACTGCTTAGAAACTAATCAAAAGGAATGTAATGGAGTTAAAAGGAGATGCTTCGACTAGCTCAGCATGACAATTGTTTTACGAACAACGAGCAACTATACACGATCAACTTCATTTGTCATTCCGAGCGCAGTCGAGGGATCTCATCAAAGGGTAAAAGGAGAAAAGATATGCTTCGGTGGAATCTATCCCGATATATTAGGAACTCAACATGACACGATAGGACGGGGCAACACCAAACAACCAACCATCAACCAACAACTATAAACTAATCCTTTACCCTTAATCCTTTTTCAGTGGCAAATACACAACAAACTCAGTCCCCTTGTTAGGAGTGCTACTAACCTCAATATGACCACCATGACCCTCAACTATTTTCTTTACTATTGAGAGGCCTAAACCAGTGCATTTTTCGCCTGCCGTTCCTTCGGCAGCTATGCGAACAAAGGGTTTAAAAAGCTTTTCAAGCTGTTCCTGAGTCATCCCTATACCCTGATCCCTAACACTTAAGGTTGCGTACTCTCCTTTTCTGTCGATTTGAACATTGATTTCAGAACCGGGAAACGAGAACTTAATAGCATTTGAAATCAAGTTGTTAAAAACCTGTTCTAGCTTTCTTAAATCAGCATCAACGATTATTTCGTAATCGGGTGAATAATACTTAATGGCAATTTGTTTATGCTTTGCCAAATCGGTTTGAATGGAAATCCAACGCTCAATGGTGGTATTAAGGTTGATTGTGGTTTTTGATAATTCAAGTTTGCCCGATTCAATCTTATTGTAATCGAGCAGATCCTCAACCAGTCCCAACATGAAATGAGCCGATTGCCGGATAACTTCAAGTAGCCAGCGTTGATTTTCGGTTAGCGTATCGGTGGTTTGTTCTGCCAAAAATTCGGCGTAGTTCTGAATTACCCCAAGGGGGTTGCGCAGGTCATGCGCAGCCATGCCTATAAAGCTATTCTTTAACTCGTTCAATCGCTCAAGCTCTGCATTTTTCCTATTCAGCTCACGTTGTAGATTAACCAGCTCGTTGTTAATTCGGGTAAGCTCGTTGAAAAGGGTTTGTACCTCTTTATCGTCGGGTGGGGGTGAGGTGAACTTATCCTTCATCAGCTTGCGGATCAGGTTGGCTTGCTCGTTATTGATTTTTTGCATCTCCTCAATCAGCGAAAATGCTTCCTGATGGTTCTCAGAACCAATTATCAGGAGTTCATCATCAAGCTTTAGTCCAATGAAGTAAAGCCGGTATCTTCGGCCGGCGTTCTGTATGGTCAAGTAGTGGTCAAATGAAAAGAGTTTGGTGTTGATATCATCGATAAATCTAAAACCCTTTTCGATACTTGATGGGTGAAGAATGGCCGGGAAATGCCTTCCTTTTATAGAATTCCTATCTTCCAGTAATTCATTATGAATAACGTTGGTAATTATGCCCTTGGTATCGCAACTTAGAACTATTCCCTTAATGCCTTCAGTATCCATATACTATGCGGCTAATGTATTACCAACCTCAACAGCTTTTAATGCATCGGGAGCATAGGCATGGGCTCCAAACCAGTTGGGGTTAACGCTTGCTTGGTTAAGAGCGTATCCACCAATAATGATTTTGGTTTTGGGTGGGAGCTTTGGTTTTATTTGCTCAATCACATCCTTAAGTATGCTACGATGAATGGGTAATGCAATGGATAGTCCTAGCAAATCGGCATTCCTCTCGTTTGCGGCTTTAACAATACTGTCTGTTGGAGTATTGGCTCCCAGGTAGTAGGTGTCCCAGCCATCCATTTCAAAGAAGTCCGCAACCATTCGTACACCAATTTCATGGAGTTCGTTCCCAACACAAGCTGCTACAAAACTTAAACCTTTACGTTGTGTGGTGAATATTTTAGGGTATAGCATGGACATGGCTTGCTGCGTAACAGCGGTGCAATAGTGCTCCTTTGCAACACTTATTTTACTTTGGAGCCAAAGCTGCCCAATTTGATACTGCGCTGCCTGAAATATTTCCAGGTAAATATCCTTAACTGCTACTCCCTGGTTGGAGAGCTGATTGATGAATTGTAATGCTTCGTGTCTATTTCCATTAAGCAGCAATTCAATGTATTGGTTAGCCTGCTCGTTTAAAGGGGTAATGGTATTGCTTGTGAGCAAATGTTTTTGGTTGGTTCTGAGAGCCATTAACGATTCATCAATAACCTGCGAAGCCTTGTGGTGGAGCTCAGGGAATTCGCGGCTAATTGTAACTTTTAGGCATTCGAGTGTCTCGAGCATGGTATTTTCGGGTAGTTTTAGGCCTTTGAATAGCTCATCGGCCCACAGCGAGTAGTTTACCAGAATTTGTGGATCGTTTGCTACAATGGACTCGTACAGGTAGTCCAATAGGTAGCGCGCGTCGCGTAAGCTAACTTCGATACCGGTTTTGCCGTATCGGGCCCACTCCTTAGGTCTTAGCTGAAACTGATAGGTAACAAGGCTTAGCGCTATTACCTCCGATTTTTCTTTCAGGATGTTTGCTATATCCATTTTAGTTGTTTTATTCTTTATTAGTTTTTTTTCTCAACTCGTATTGCAGCTTGTATGATAAAATCAAATATCAATCTGAATATGCTCCATATTTTATGACTATTTTTTTATCCTCTCCTTCACAACCCTAAGGAGTTCATCTTTTTTTAGTGGCTTGGTTAGGTAACCATCAAAACCATAGGTTTCAATTTTGGTTTTATCTTCACCAAGCGCATAAGCTGTTTGAGCTACAATTGGTATTTGGGGTTTAAACTTCCTTATCTCCTCAAAGGCTTTGAATCCATCCATTATAGGCATTTTCAAGTCCATTAGGATAAGTTTGATATTTTCGTTATTATGGGCCATGTTTACTGCTTCCTCCCCGTTGGCCGCCCTCATACATTTGTAGTTGAATTGTCGGAGTATCTCATTAATATACATAAAGTTAAACTCATCGTCTTCGGCAACCAGAATAAGTTCACTTTCACCTTTTAGCTGGTCGGGTGGTATTTCCACAAAAACCTCGGTTTTTGGTTCACCGGTTAAGTAAGGTAAAGTAACTGTTACGGATGTGCCTTTTCCAAGCTCGGAGTCTAACTCAATGGTACCACCCAGAAGCTCAGTGTAAGCTTTTGTAATGGCAAGCCCAAGTCCAATTCCACCCACCTTAATTGTTAAGGGGTTTTCAACCCTAAAGAAACGCTTAAAAACCATTTCCCTATTCTTACGGTCAATCCCAATGCCAGTATCCTTAACTTTGAACACCACACGGTTATCCTTTACTTCATAACCAAATGCCACCGCTCCGCGCGGGGTGTATTTTATCCCGTTTGTAATCAAATTTATCAGTATTTGCTGAAGCTTAACCCTGTCAGTATATATGTATGTTTCCGATGTTGTGTTTGGGGGTAAATAGATTAGTTCAAGTTCCCTGTTTTCTGAAATTTTTATTTTCAGCTCATTGTAAATATCCTGCATGAGTTGGTCAAGATTAAAGGTTTCCGGATTAGTTTTAATAAGCCCCGTATCGAGTTTGGCAATCTCTACAGTTTCATTGATAATATCCATTAAACGGAAACCGCTTTTTTGGATAATATCAATGTATTCCTTTCTTTTCTGTTCATCCTGTGAGTATTTTAAAAGATCGCCAAACCCCATTATGGCGTTCATGGGTGTTCTAATTTCGTGCGACAGGTTGGCCAGAAAGGCCGACTTTAACCTATCGCTTTCCTCAGCTTTTTGTTTTGCCTTTACTAGGTCATCTTCAAATTTTTTCCGGTCAGTAATATCGCGGATTACAATAAGTTCCCGTTCAGCACCTCCAATCTTTGTGAGGCGCAGGTTAACCTCAACCCAAAAATGTTCCCCGTTCTTTCGCTTTGCCAGCCAGTCGAACCTTTGTGGACCCTCCTTGGCTGCTTTTTTGGAATAATATCCAACTTTATCGTTTGTATATGGCTCAACATTGGCTCCAAGGGCATTCAACCCAATGCTCAAAAACTCTCTTTTGTCATTATACCCATACAATTCAACTGCCCTATTGTTGCAATCAACTATATGGTTGGTTTTGGGGTCATAAATCAGAATAGCCTCAGCAGTAGCGTTGAATATCTCGCGGTACTCCTTCTCGCGCCTTTCAATTTCACGCTGGTGGGCAACACGCTCGGTAATATCGCGCACTACAGCCATAAGTCTATCAACCCCTCCAATCTTCGATTTTTTGAGCGATATCTCTGCCCAAAATGTTTCGCCGCTTTTCTTTTTACCAAGCCAGGTGTAGGTTTGGGGTCCAACTGTCAACGCTTTCTTAGCCCATTTAGCAGCTTCAGCAATATTGTACTTTTCATCGTTTGCACTAAGGGAGCCTAAAAGTTTGCCAATTAGCTCATCCTTGCTGTATCCGTAAAGCGCTTGCGTTTGCTTATTGCAATCAATAATTTTGCCTGTTTCAATATCGTAAATGAGTATCGCTTCAAGGGTGGAGTCAAAAATTTCACGGAGTTCATGTTCGCGTTGTTTCAATTCAGCCAAATGTTTTTTTCTTTGGCTAATATCTAAAACAATTGCATTGTAAAAATCGGCATCTGAAGCCTTTGTTTTCTCAACATAGACCTCAACTGGATATTCAGTGCCATTCTTACGGCGATGTATTGTCTCAAAAAATATCTTAGATGAAGTCCCCTCGTTAAGAGGTTTTAACAACTCGTTAAATTTTTCAGCTGTTAGGTATGGTTTTAAGTCAAGTGGGGTAAGTTCAAGCAATTCCTCTGGTGAATAACCTAAGTTATTCACAGCGGTTTTGTTAAACTCAATAAATTTTAGATTGTCGCATCGAAAAATATATACTTCGTTTATACTCTCATCCAATATCTTTAGTAGTCTATCAATTCTATTTTGCTTGTTTTTTTGATCAGATATATCGCGCCATACGGCATATATCATCCGTTTTCCATTAAACACAATTGGTGTTAGCGACACCTCTGCCCAGAATTTTTGTCCATTTACTTTATTATGAAGCCATTCAAATTTGTTAAAACCTTGTTCAAGTGCAATTTCAATCATTTTGTTGGCAAGCTCATACGATGAACTCCCACAAGGCTGAGTTTGTGGACTTAGAGCCGAAGGGTGAGGTGAGTTTTTAAGCAGTTCAATACGCGATTTAAAACCATGGAGTCGTGCCGCAGAGTCATTACAATCAATAAAGTGAAAATTTTCATCCAGTATTCCGATTGCATCCTTTGAGAAATGCATTACACGTAAAAACCGTTGTTCACTTTCAATAAAATTTTGCTCTGTCCTTTTTCTATCCGAAATATCTCTTACAATGGCCATTACCCTACTAACGCCTCCAATCTCAACTAGTTTGAGTCGTACGTTAACCCAAAATGTTTCCCCATTTTTTTTTTACGTGCTAGCCATTCAAAATCCTGGGGTTCTCCTTTAATGGTTTTTTTTATGTACTCTTGAGCTTTATCCTCGGTAAAGGGTTCTATGTTTGCACTTAAATCACCAATACTTCCATTTATAATTTCTTCCTTTGTGAAACCATACATCTCCATTGTAATATCGTTACAATCAATTATTTTTCCTCTTTCGATATCATCAATTTGAATGGAGTCAAATCCTGAGTTAAATATCTCCCTGAATTCTTGTTCTTTTTGGCTTAGTAGTTTATGCGACTTAACCAACTCACTTACATCGCTAACCATAACATGCCTTGCTGGTCTTCCTTTGTAAGTAATCCAATGCGATGCTATTTGAACATGAATTATATCACCATTCTTTTTCCTATGCCTCCAATTACCTGAAGTTTGATATACATCATCTTGAGTTTGTATGTTTTCTATTAGCCTGGGAATTTCCTCTTCGGGTCTAATATCTTTGATTGTCATTTCCAGAAACTCCTCACGTGTGTAACCGTATTGTTTAATGGCTGCCGAGTTCACTTCCATAAAACGTAGGGTTTCTAGGTCGTATATCCACATGGGATTGGGGTTATTCTCAAACAGCAGGCGATATTTCTCCTCGCTTTCCTCAAGCTTGTCTCTCTGTATCCAATTCTCTTCCCTACTAAACAAGAGCTTTGCAATTAGGGTAGTTGCTAAGGGATAAATTAGCATTACTGGCCACCAGATTACAAGCAGGGTAGCCATTCTGTTTTCTTCGGGTAGGAAAATGGTGCATCCAAGCATTACCAGGTGAACTATAAAGCTAACCACGTAAACCTCACCAAGGTTTTTATTAGCAATTATGCCTGGACGAACTTTCCGCCAAAGCAGGCTGATAAGCGATGAGCTAACTATTACTGCCACTCCCATATACATCCCAGCACCTCCCATCAATACCCGGTATGCAGCAACCAATACCGTTGCAACCACTGTGGTTACCCCGCCAAAAAACAGTCCCGAAATGGTAAGTAAAACCGATCGTGTATCGAATACAATCCCTTCTACCAGCACCCATGGGCTTTTCATAAGTATTATACCTATTCCCCCAACTAGTAAGCCAAGTAAAACCTGAATTTGAAACCTTCGACTTTTATCGGATTTTAGCCAGATAAAATCGTAAAGAACCGCAGTAGCTATTAGTATTGCTGCATTTTCAAGTATTCCAATAACTATGGGATTTTCCATGGGTGTAAAAATTTAGTATCACCATAAATTTAGGCAATATTTTATCTTAAATCAATAATCAATAACCAATATTTTTTAGTTATTGATATATGCCATATTGAGTCCTGATATACCAAGAAATACTCCATTGAAACATCTCTCTTTTATGCTGAACCCTGCCGAAGCATCACTTTACCTTTATAACCCATTAATGGATCCCTGGCTGCGATCTGAATGACAAAAGGATTTGACGGTTGATTGACTCAAAATTGAACGCAAATTGCACTTATTAAGTTGATTTACACAGGTTAAACTAACCAAACCCTAAACACTAAACACCAAACACAATCACCCCTGTACACTGAACACTGCACACTATAAATAAAATCCCTCGCAACGCTCAGAATGATTAAAGGGATGTAAACTATTTATGGCTAATCATCATAAATCATCAACCCTTACTTTCTTTTTCTTCGCACCTTAATTCGTTTAAAGGCTAATAATTGCTAATTTTGCAAGCCATAAATGTAGATATATGATTTTTGAGGACGAAGTTAAGCGCCGCCGAACATTTGCCATTGTTAGCCACCCCGATGCTGGTAAGACAACCCTAACCGAAAAGTTGCTGCTCTTTGGCGGAGCAATTCACATTGCAGGTGCCGTAAAAAGTAATAAGATTAAAAAGACTGCCACGTCCGATTTCATGGAGATAGAGCGCCAGCGTGGTATTTCGGTTTCCACATCGGTAATGGAGTTTGAGTATCAGGGCTATAAAATTAACATTCTCGATACACCCGGTCACCAAGATTTTGCCGAGGATACATATCGTACCCTTACTGCTGTCGATAGCGTTATAATTGTTATTGACCATGCAAAAGGCGTTGAGGCGCAAACCCGTAAGCTTATGGAGGTTTGCCGCATGCGTAAAACTCCTGTAATCATCTTTATCAACAAGCTCGATAGGCCTGGCAACGACCCATTCGACCTGCTCGATGAGATTGAGAAGGAACTTCAGATTAAGGTACGCCCGCTTAGCTGGTCAATTAGCCAGGGGCCATCGTTCAAGGGGGTTTACAACCTTTTTGAGCAGAAACTCTTCCTTTTCTCCGGTGAGAATAAGCAAACCATTGCCGACGATATAGTTGAGATATCTGATTTGAACTCGCCTGAACTGGATTCTTACATTAAGCCCTACACCAATAAGTTTCTGGAGGAGATTGAGATTGTTAACGAGGTTTACCCGGAGTTTGATATCAGAACTTACCTTTCCGGCGAGGTGGCTCCCGTTTTCTTTGGTAGTGCCCTAAACAACTTTGGGGTTAAGGAACTCCTGGATTGTTTTGTACAAATTGCTCCCCATCCCGGCCCTACCACTACCGATACCCGTACGGTTACACCCTTTGAGCAAAAATTTAGCGGATTTGTGTTTAAAATTTTTGCCAACATGGATCCCAATCACCGTAACAGGATAGCATTCCTAAAGATATGTTCTGGTCGGTTTGAGCGTAATGTTCCATACTTCCACGTAAGATTAGGAAAATCGTTCCGTTTTTCCAGCCCCAACGCATTCTTGGCCGATAAAAAGTCGATAGTGGAGTTTGCATACCCCGGCGACATAATTGGCTTGCCCGATTCAGGCAATTTCAAGATTGGCGATACCCTTACTGAGGGCGAGGTTATGAACTTTAAAGGTATCCCTAACTTTGCCCCTGAGCTTTTCCGCTACATTGAGAATGCCGACCCCTTAAAGTATAAGCAACTGGCAAAAGGAATTGAGCAGCTAACCGATGAGGGTGTAGCCCAGCTCTTCACCCAAAAATCCAATGGTCGAAAGATCATAGGTACAGTGGGTGCTCTTCAGTTTGATGTTATTCAGTTCCGATTGGAGCATGAGTATGGTGCTAAATGCCGCTACGAGCCCATAAACCTTTACAAGGCTTGCTGGATTGAAACCAATAACAAGGCCCAGCTCGACGATTTCCGTATTCGAAAGTATAATAACCTTGCCCTCGATAAGCATGGGCGTGAGGTGTTCCTGGCCGATTCGCCTTACTCCCTACAAATGGCTATTGAAAAGTTCCCCGATATTAAGTTCTACTTCACCTCAGAGTTTTAATATAGGTTGTTAGTTGTGTGTTGATGGTTGATAGTTATTACAAAGGATTTAACACTATATAGCACATATTATTCTCTGTGACACTGTGATGCCTGGATAAACTATGTTAAGTTTTTTTCAGGTTTACCTTTCCAGCCCCGTAGGGGCTAAACATTTACAACTCCATTGTCATTCCGAACTAGTCGAGGAATCTCATTAAAAAAGGGATGAAGTTACAAAGAGATGCTTCGGCAAGCTCAGCATGACACGATAGAACGAGGCAACACCAAACTATCAACAAGCAACCAACAATTATCATTTTAAATCGTTTCACAGAGTAAATCCAAATAATCTGCGTCATCTGCGTTCCATTGCATTAGCAAGTATCACAGAGTTACACAGTGTAACACGGTGTTTCACAGAATTGCAATCACGAACAAGCATCAACTTTTATTTGTCATCCTGAGCGCAGCGAAAGATCTCGAAACAGCCTAATGAGATGTTTTGCTAACGCTCAACATGACAATAGTTTCACGAGCAACGAACAACGTTTCCAGCCCCGTAGGGGCGTAATATTTGTAACACAATAGTTACTCCCTCATGCATAGCGATGCACGCAATACATTTTCCAAAGAGCAAGGGTGAAACGTTGCATCTCAAGAGGAAAATCATTCCCAAAAGTGACTGCTTGGAACCTAATCAAAAGGTATAAATGAATTGGAGGTAAAAAGAGATGCTTCGGCGGTGCTCAGCATGACAATGGAGTAGAAGAAGTATGTTTTTTGTCATTCCGAGCTTGTCGAGGAATCTCATTAAATAAGGGATGATAGCACATAGTGATGCTTCGGTTGCGCTCAGCATGACACGATAGGACGAGGCAACACCAAACTATCAACAATCAACCAACAACTATCAACTTTAATCGTTTCATAGTGTAAATCCACCCAATCTGAGTCATCTGCGTTCCATTTAAATTCAATACCAACACACACCCATCGATAAATTTACCGCAAACGTTTACGGTTGATTTTACGCGGTTTTCCTGATGTTCAAAGGTTTCCGTATTGAAAAATTTTGAATAATTTCTACAACCCTTCGTAAACGATTGAAATGCCTCTTTCATGTTCTGAAACCCTTATTTCATAAGGGTTTTAACTTTATGTTATGTTTTTTTTAAGATTTTTTTACTTTAATTTTGGACACCTTGAAAACTAAAAATAGCTTTATGGTAAAGAAACCTAAACTCAGCTTTTGGCAAATTTGGAACCTTAGCTTTGGCTTTTTAGGGGTTCAGGCAGGTTTTGCCCTGCAAAATGCCAATGTTTCACGCATACTATCAAATTATGGCGCTGACCTACATCACCTCTCTTTTTTCTGGCTTGTAGCACCAATCATGGGGCTAATCATTCAGCCATGGGTAGGAGCAGCGAGCGATAGGACATGGACCCGAATGGGGCGCCGTAAACCTTTTATTTTTGGAGGCGCTATTGCAGCTTCATTAGGTATGTTTTTTATGCCTAACTCACATATTGCAATAGCCATTCTACCTCCTGTAATTTTTGGAGCAATAATGCTGGCATTAATGGATGCTTCGTTCAACGTTACTTTCCAGCCTTTTCGCTCTTTGGTTGCCGACATGACCCCCGATGAGCAAACCAATACCGGTTACTCAGTTCAAACCCTGCTTATCAATCTGGGTGCCGTTATTGGTTCTTTCCTGCCTTTCGTCCTCACTAATTTGCTTGGAGTGGGTAATACCGCTCCTGAAGGACAAGTCCCCCCTTCAGTGGTTTGGTCGTTTTATATTGGTGGTTCTATTCTGTTGATATCGGTTTTGTGGACTGTGTTCACAACCAAAGAATATAACCCCGATGAGTTTAAACAGTACAACCAATCCGATAGCGTTGTTGTTGAAGCTGAGAAAAAAAGTTTCTGGCAAACTTTAACATCAATGCCGGGTATAATGGGCAAACTAGCCATTGTTCAGTTCTTTTCTTGGTTTGCTCTGTTTGCCATGTGGGTTTATACAACACCAGCCGTTGCCCAGCATATTTGGGGAACAGCCATTGGCGATTCCACTTCTCCTGAGTATAACGAAGCGGCTAACTGGGTAGGGGTTCTTTTTGGTTTATATAGCGTTTTTGCGGCCATTTTTGCCATTTTCCTCGACAAGATAGCTAATCGCTTAGGTAGAGTGAAAACCTATTCCATTTCGCTTCTTTTTGGCGCGTTAGGCTATTTATCGATGTACATATTTACCGGTCAATATGCTCTTATTCTTTCAATGGTAGGTGTTGGAATTGCTTGGGCTGCCATTCTGGCTATGCCTTACGCAATTCTTGCGCGTTCGCTACCAGCCGATAGAATGGGAGTGTATATGGGTATTTTTAACATAACCGTGGTAGTACCGCAAATTGTAAGTGGTTTACTGCTTGGAACTATTCTCAAATTTGTTTTCAACGAAAAGGCAATCTATATGATAGTTCTTGCCGGTTTATCGATGCTTTTAGCTTCGGCAAGCGCTATTCTTTTTGTTAAAGAGAAAAAGGCTTAACCCGATGAATGAGATTAAGGCTTGTATTTTCGATTTAGATGGGGTAGTGGTCGATACTGCAAAGTATCACTACTTGGCTTGGAAGCGCCTTGCGCTGGAGTTGGGCTTTGAGTTTACCGAGCAGCATAACGAGCGCCTTAAAGGTGTTAGCCGTATGCGCTCCCTTGAAATTTTGCTGGAGGTTGGTGGTTTGTCGTTTCCATTGGATGAAATGGAACGAATGGCTGCCAAGAAAAATGCCTGGTACGTGGAGTACATTGAACGAATGACCCCCGATGAGATTCTTCCCGGCGCAAAGGAATTGCTGGAGGAGTTAAGGGCTAATGGCATAAAAGTTTCTCTTGGTTCTGCAAGCAAAAATTCGCCCCTTATCCTTGAACGGATTGGTTTAAAAAATCATTTCGATGCTGTAATTGATGGTAACTCGGTTACAGTAGCCAAACCAGCACCTGATATCTTCCTGGTTGCTGCAAAATCGCTTGGGGTAAATCCTGAGTTTTGTGTTGTATTTGAGGATGCCGAAGCCGGTATTGAGGCTGCAATTAATGCAGGTATGCGCACTGTTGGTATTGGCAATCCTCAAATTCTGAACCGTGCCGATGTGGTTGTGCCTAATCTTAAAGGTTTTACATATAGCAAGTTAGTTGAACTATTCTTAAAAAAGTAATCGATATGAACCCTTATCTTAAACACGACGAGTGGTGCATCATTGAAGAGGGATTTATTCCTGAAAATACTCGTGCTTCGGAGAGTATTTTCAGCATTGGAAATGGTGCTATGGGACAGCGTGCTAACTTTGAAGAGAAATTCACCGGCAGCACGCTTCAGGGAAGCTACATAGGTGGCGTTTACTACCCCGATAAAACCCGAGTGGGTTGGTGGAAAAATGGCTACCCTGAGTATTTCGCAAAGGTTATCAACTCTACCAACTGGATTGGAATCAATGTAATTGTAAACGGCGAGGAGCTCGACCTGGCCAAGTGCAAAGTTCAGGATTTCCGTAGGGTACTCAACATGAAGGAGGGATACCTTGAACGATCATTTATTGCCGAGCTACAGAACGGTTTAAAGTTGGCCGTCAAGTCAACACGATTTTTAAGTATGGTCGATTCTGAACTTGGCGCCATACGTTACTCTGTTAAACCGCTTAACGCCGATGCTAATATCGGGGTTCACCCATACCTCGATGCCGATGTTCACAATGAGGATTCCAACTATGGCGAAAAGTTCTGGGAAGTGGTCGATATTAAAGGCACATCAGCTTTCAGCTACATTGTAAGCCGTACTAAAAAGCTCGATTTCCACGTTGGCCATGCCATGCGTAACTTTATTTACGTTAATGGTCAGCATCAGAATGTTCAGCCTCAAGTAAACACCTCGGCAATGTACGTCGATAACAGGTTTACCATTAATGCAAAGGCTGGCGATGAGGTAACCCTTTACAAGTATGCTGCTGTAATCTCAAGCCTTAACCATGAAAAGGGAACATTCCCTAAGGTTCTCGAAAAGCTTATCGATACTGCCGTATCAAAAGGTTTCGACAAAATGCTTGATGAGCAGCGAAATGCATGGGCTGAGATTTGGCAACATAGCGATATCACCATTGAGGGCGATGTAGCTGCTCAGCAGGGTATCCGCTTCAATATTTTCCAGCTCAGCCAAACCTATACGGGCAAGGATGAACGCTTGAACATCGGCCCAAAAGGTTTTACAGGTGAAAAGTATGGTGGGTCAACCTATTGGGATACTGAGGCTTACTGTTTACCCTTCTATATGGTTACCCACGGACAAAAGGTTGCCCGTCAGCTTCTGCTCTACCGCTACAAGCAACTTGGAAAGGCTATTGAAAATGCTCAAAAACTTGGCTTTACCGATGGTGCTGCACTTTATCCAATGGTTACCATGAACGGTGAGGAGTGCCACAACGAGTGGGAAATTACTTTTGAGGAGATTCATCGTAACGGTGCCATTGCTTTTGCAATTTACAATTACGTTCGCTATACAGGCGATAAAAGTTACTTGGTAAACTTTGGCCTTGAAGTGCTCATTGCAATTGCTCGTTTTTGGGCACAGCGTGTTAACTTCTCACAGGAGAAGGGTAAGTACGTTATGCTGGGTGTTACCGGCCCCAATGAGTATGAGAATAACGTAAATAACAACTGGTACACTTCCACCATTGCTTGCTGGTGCATGGAGTATGCTGAGGAGGTAGCAGCATATGTTAAATCAACCGATCCATCCAAGTATGCTGAGTTGACTAAATCAATCCATTTCGATGAATCTAAGGAGATAGCCAAGTGGCGCGATATCCGTAATAATATGTTCTTCCCTGTTGATGAAAAGTTAGGAATATTCCTGCAACAGGAAGGGTATATGGACAAGGAGCAGATTCTTGTTAAGGATCTTGATCCAAAGGAGCGTCCGTTAAATCAGAAATGGAGCTGGGACCGTATACTGCGTTCCTGCTTCATCAAGCAAGCCGATGTTTTACAGGGATTATATTTCCTTGAGGACAGGTACGATACCGATACCATTAAACGTAATTATGAGTTTTACGAGGCCCGAACAGTTCATGAATCATCGCTTTCACCATGCGTTCATAGCGTTCTGGCATCTCGTATTGGCAATGTTGATAAAGCTTATGAGCTTTACCTACGAACTGCCCGCCTCGATCTCGACGATTACAACCGCGAGGTTAAGGAGGGACTCCACATTACCAGTATGGCCGGCACCTGGATTTCCATTGTTGAAGGTTTTGGTGGAATGCGCGTTCGAAACAACATGCTCACTTTTAACCCGCTTATTCCCGATAAGTGGAAATCGTATAGCTTTAAGGTTTGGTTCCGCGATAACATTCTTAAGATAATGGTAACCAGTTCACAAATAACTATTAACAATGAAAGCGGGAATGCAATAACCCTTAAGATTTACGGTGTTGAGCATTCAGTACCTGCCTCCAGTTCAATAAGCGTTCCGGTTCAGAAACAAATTTTCTAAGCCTTAAAAAAGATTACCTTTGCGTCGTATTTTTTAAAACTACAAAATCATGAAACGTTTTAAACCAGGCGTAATAACCGGAAAAGAGTTACAGGAACTATTTGCAATTGCTAAGGCTGAGCAGTTTGCTCTACCAGCAGTCAACGTTACTGGAACTAATACAATGAATGCCGTGCTGGAAACCGCCCGTGAGGTGGGCTCACCGGTTATTATTCAGTTTTCAAACAGCGGGGCATCGTTTATTGCAGGCAAATCGCTATCCAACGACGGTCAACAGGCTAGTATACTTGGCGCAATTAGCGGAGCTAAGCATGTTCATTTGCTGGCCGAGGCCTATGGTGTTCCCGTTGTACTTCACACCGACCACGCTGCCAAAAAACTTCTTCCATGGATTGATGGCTTGCTCGATGCGGGCGAAAAACATTTCCGCGAAACCGGAAAACCTCTTTTCAGCTCACACATGCTCGATCTTTCCGAGGAATCGCTTCATGAAAATATCGAAATCTGCAAGCGTTACCTGGAGCGCATGGCCAAAATGGGAATGACCCTGGAAATTGAGCTTGGCGTTACCGGCGGCGAGGAGGATGGCGTTGATAATACTGGTGTTGACAGTTCAAGATTATACACCCAACCCGAGGAAGTGGCTTACGCATATGAGGAGCTAATGAAAATTAGCCCCAATTTCACCATTGCTGCATCGTTTGGCAATGTGCATGGCGTTTACAAGCCCGGCAATGTGGTGCTTAACCCAATTATCCTTAAGAACTCACAGGAGTTAATCAAGCAGAAATATGCTACAGCCGACAAGCCTGTAAACTTTGTATTCCATGGTGGTAGCGGTTCCGAAAAGGAAAAGATTACTGAGGCTATCAGCTATGGTGTAATTAAGATGAATATTGATACCGATTTGCAGTGGGCTTTCTGGGAAGGCATCAAAAACTATTACGAGGCCAAGAAGGGTTACCTGCAGGGTCAAATTGGGAATCCCGAAGGGGAAGATGCTCCCAACAAGAAGTATTACGATCCTCGCGTTTGGCTTCGCAAAGGCGAAGAGTCAATTGTTGCCCGTCTAAAGGAGGCTTTTGCCGATCTTAATGCTATAGGTCGTGGGTAATGAATAGCTTGTTCCATATTCCGGATTTTTGTCCAGCTGGTAATAAAAGTATTCATATCCAAATAGTTATTTATTAGAATTTGGGCTGTTGGGGGCTTCCCTGACAGCCCTTGTTGTTTTCAGGAAAAATCAGTCTTAAACCAATAACCATGTTTAAAAACCGCTTATCTTTACTGATGTCTACTATGTTTATGGTGATGACATCACTTGCTCAGAAACCGGTTGAGCGTATCGAACCCCCTTGCTGGTGGGTTGGTATGAATAATCCAAACCTTCAGCTTCTGGTTTACGGGAAAAATATTGCCTCGGCAAAGGTTTCTATCAACAACCCCAATATCGATCTTGTAGGTATCGATAGGGTTGAAAATCCAAACTATATCTTCATCAACCTAACCGTTAAACCCGATGCCAAGCCAGGGAGTATAGATATTAAGTTTATCTTTCCAAAAGGTAAACCGCTTACTTATGCTTACGAACTTAAAGCCCGTCAAGCTGGCTCAGCTAACCGCAAAGGCTTTGATAATTCCGATGTGGTTTACCTGGTTTACCCCGACAGGTTTTCCAACGGAAACCCTGCCATTGACCAGGTTAGCGGATATACTGATAAGGTTGACCGCAATGAACCTTACGCCCGTCACGGCGGCGATATTCAGGGTATTCTGTATCACCTCGACTATTTTAAACAGCTGGGAGTAACAACGCTTTGGTTAAATCCTGTGCTAGAGAGCAACCAGCCTTCGTGGTCGTACCATGGCTATGCCATAACCGATTTTTACAGGGTTGACCCCCGTCTGGGTAGCAATGAACTATACAAGGAATTCATTGATAAAGCCCACGCCCAGGGCATCAAGGTAGTTAAGGATATGGTTTTCAACCACTGTGGGGGTGAGCATTGGTGGATGAAGGATGTGCCAATGAAAAGCTGGTTCAACCTTTACCCCGATTACAAACGGACAAACTACCGCATTCCTACCACCTTCGACCCGCATGCTTCTGTTGCCGATAGCAGCTTAATGGCCGACGGCTGGTTCGACGGACACATGCCCGACCTTAACCAGCGAAACCCATACCTTGCCAACTACCTAATACAGAACAGTATCTGGTGGATTGAGTATGCCGGCTTGGATGGCATCCGAATGGATACCCATCCGTATTGCGATAAGCATTTTATGGCCCGCTGGTGCGATGCAGTCCAGCATG
This sequence comes from Tenuifilum sp., assembly GCF_037481895.1. Lineage (NCBI taxonomy): Bacteria > Pseudomonadati > Bacteroidota > Bacteroidia > Bacteroidales > Tenuifilaceae > Tenuifilum > Tenuifilum sp. The sequence goes on along the minus strand of NZ_JBBFKU010000011.1, from coordinate 24,082 downwards.
AATATCCTAACTTCAGCATTGTTGGCGAAACCTGGGTGAACTATCCCGCTTGGGTGGCATACTGGCAAAAGGATGCCCATAATCGCGACGGGTATAACTCAAACCTTGAGATTGTAATGGATTTCCCGTTGATGTTTGCCATGCACAAGGCTTTTGATGAAAAGGAGGGTTGGGATACAGGCTTAGCTCGCCTTTACGAGATTATTGCCCATGACTTTGTTTACCCAAATCCCGATAAGCTTTTCATCTTTGCCGATAATCACGATATCGGCCGTTTCCAGCGCGATTCTTCTCAGGCATTAGGCCGTTTAAAACTCGCCATGGCATTCCTGCTTACTACCCGTGGCATTCCTCAAATTTACTACGGAACTGAGATTTTACTGCCCGGCGATGATGCCAAGGGTCATGGCGATATTCGCCGCGATTTTCCCGGCGGATGGCCAACCGATTCCAAGTCGGCTTTTACCCCTGAGGGTCGAACAAAGCGCCAAAATGAAATCTGGAACTACATGTCTACCATCCTGAATTGGCGCAAAACGGCTACTGCCATTCACAACGGAAAATTAACCCATTTTATCCCTGAAAATGAGGTGTATGTTTATTTTCGCCATAATGCAGAGCAAACCGTGATGGTTATACTTCATAACGGTTATCAACCCAAGGTTTTGGATACCTCTCGCTTTGCAGAGTTCCTTTCCAATAAAACGAGTGGAATTGATATTATTACCGGAAATAAGTTTGAAAACCTTGCAAAGATTCAGCTTTCACCCCGCTCGGCTATGATAATTGAGTTGAAGTAATTTTAAAAATATTATGTATATGAAATACAGATTATTAGCATTGATTACCGTAACCTTTATAGTAAGTTCATGCCAAAAAAGCTTACGGATTGAAAATGCTACTACCAGCCCGGCAGTTCATGATTTGCTTTCAGTCATTCAGCTTGCTGGCGATAGCACATTGGTTTACCTAACCGATTACTTTCCTGATCCTCAGGTGATTGATTCCATATCTATACCCTCACATTTTCAGCATAGCATTTCCGATAGTAAGGCATACCTTACTTTGAAAGCTGACAATCAGTCATTGCCATGGCTCTCTAACATTTTTATCTGGGCTAAGGGCGATAAATACTGTTTAGTGGTTAGGAAAAATCGTAAACTTCCTGTAACCTTTACCTTCGATCCTCAGGGAAAAAAGGTAAAAAGCGTTCAGCTTGCAGGGCAAATAAACGACTGGAATCCCAGTTCTACAAATCTCACATTCGATGGAAGGGTTTATAAAACCACTAAGCTTTTAAATCCGGGGAAATACCATTACCAGGTTGTTATTGACGGCAAATGGATGCTTGACCCAGCAAACCCCACTTTTGAGGATAATGGAATGGGTGGGTATAATTCAGTGTTAGTTGTCGGCAACACAAATCCTGAGGAGTTACCCAAACTCGTTCCATTCTCAACGGAGGGTAATAAATTGTTAATTAAAGCGATAGGCAATGTAGATAAGTTTATTGTACTGTGGCAGAATTACTTAATGGATGATAAATTTGTTACCTCTAAGGAAGGATTTTACGAAATAACAATACCTGATAATGCCCGAGGTTACAAGCGATCCCATATACGCATTTGGGCCTACAACCAGCAAGGGGAATCGAACAATCTACTTATACCGCTTGAGGGAAATAGAGTGGTTATAAATCCGTCGCAGCTTTCACGTAGCGATAAGCATGCTCAAATTATGTATTTCCTTTTGGTTGACCGCTTTAATAACGGCAACCCATCCAACGATTTCAAGGTGAACGATCCCGAAATTCACCCCAAGGCAAATTACTTTGGTGGCGACCTGGCTGGCGTTACCCAAAAGGTTAAGGATGGGTATTTTACCAAACTGGGAATCAATACTATATGGCTTTCACCAATTACTCAAAACCCCTTAGGGGCATGGGGATTATATCCACAACCCCGCACCAAATTTTCGGGCTACCATGGCTACTGGCCGGTTTCTTCTTCCAAGGTCGACTTTAGGTTTGGGACTGAGAGTGAACTTAATGAGCTTATTGCTGAAGCCCATAAGCGAAACATGAACGTTATACTCGATTACGTGGCCAACCACGTTCACCAGGAGCATCCCCTTTACAAGCAGCATCCCGACTGGGCTACATCGCTTTACCTGCCCGATGGTTCACTAAACACCGAACGCTGGGATGAATATCGCCTTACAACTTGGTTCGATACGTTTCTTCCAACGCTCGACCTGGAACGTCCTGAGGTTTATGAACCCATGACCGACTCAGCTTTATTCTGGGTCTCCCATTACGACCTTGATGGATTCCGCCACGATGCCACTAAGCATATTCATGAGAATTTCTGGCGTAGGCTTACCCAAAAAATCAAGCTTAACCTACCCAATAAACCGGTTTACCAGATTGGCGAAACCTATGGCAGCCACGAACTCATTGCAAGCTACATTGGCAGCGGTATGCTCGATGCCCAGTTCGATTTTAACATTTACGATGCCTCGGTTGCCGCTTTTGCCCGCAACGACTACCCCTTTACTAAGCTTGATGGAGCACTGCACCAAACATTCAGCTACTTTGGCTGGATTAACCTTATGGGCTATATCTCAGGAAATCAGGATAGGGGACGTTTTATTTCCTATGCCGGTGGAGCCTTACGTTTCGATGAGGATGCCAAAAAGGCTGGTTGGACCCGCGAAATTGGCGTTGGCGATAGTACTGCTTATGCTAAACTCTGCATGCTTAACGCATTCAATATGACCATTCCCGGTGTTCCAACCATATACTACGGCGACGAGTTTGGGATGCCCGGTGGCAACGACCCCGATAACCGCCGCATGATGAAGTTCGATGGATTATCAACCCTTGAGCAGCAAACCCTTGAAACTGTTACAAAACTTGTAAATATCCGCAGAAATAACCTGGCTCTGGTTTACGGCTCATTCCATACCATCCTCGTAAACGATAATGTTTACGCTTACGCTCGCAAGTATTTTGACAATACCGTAGTTGTAATCTTCAACAAGTCGAACCAGGAACAAGTTATTGACCTGCAAATACCTGAATATATGAGTGATAGCATACTATATCCAAACTTCAATTCTAAATATTCAATCCAAAACGGGAAACTTGAAGTTACGCTTAAGCCAAACAGTTTCGAAATATTCACAACCAGAATAAATTAGGCTAATGAATTTCTAACCAATAAAAAGGTCGGATTATTGCTAATCCGACCTTTTTTACTTTTGGAGAGCTAAAGGTTGTGCATAGGATTTTGCTTTACGATACTTCTTGTGGGTTTATTTTAATTGAATCAAAAAAAGCTAAAGGTTTGATTTGGATCAGATGCAAAATCAGATAAATTCACGGAATAGGCTCTCTTTAACTTTTTCCCCTTTTTATCTTTACCCTTTATCCTTTAATTTTTACCCTTTACCCTTTATCCTTAATACAAAAGCCCGACGTTTCCATCGGGCTTTTTGGTGATTCAGCTGGGATTCGAACCCAGGACCCCATCCTTAAAAGGGATGTGCTCTACCTGCTGAGCTACTGAATCTACCTATTTTATTGAGAACTACTTTTGTTTTTTGCGTTGCAAAGATAGACTCTTTCTCTAAAATATACAAATTTTTCTTTCATTTCAAATGTAAATATTGTTCTATCCATTGATTATCAGATTAATGAAGTCTGTTAAAAAGATTAAAAGTTGCTCTTTAACAGTAATTCAAACTCATGTAAGCCATTATTTAATAGATTAGCTGAACAATATTTGTAATTACCATGACAAAGGCATTAAAAAAATTAACGGGAAAAGTAGTTGTTATTACTGGTGCATCATCGGGCATTGGAAAAGCTTTAACCTACGAGTTTTCAAAGTATAACACCAAGCTGGTTATTGGTGCTCGTAACATCGATGAGCTTAATGCTATTGCATCTGAACTATCCTCCTTTGGAGTAGAGGTGCTGCCTGTAAAAACCGATGTGACCTGCGAGGGCGACTGTAAGAACTTAGTTGAACAGGCCATAAGCAAGTTTGGACAAATCGATATTCTTATCAATAACGCCGGCGTTTCCATGCGTGCCCTTTTTAAGGATGTTGACCTTAAGGTTATTCGGCATCTCATGGATGTAAATTTTTGGGGTACGGTTTACTCTACAAAGTATGCATTACCCTATTTGCTTGAGACAAAAGGTTCAGTAGTAGGTGTGAGTTCCATTGCTGGATTCCACGGATTACCAGGCCGATGTGGGTATTCAGCATCAAAATTTGCAATGCATGGCTTCCTGGAAACCCTACGCATCGAAAATCTCAAGAACGGTTTGCATGTAATGATTGCGGCTCCTGGGTTTACTGCTACTAACGTCAGATTCTCGGCTTTAACCGCCGATGGTACCCCTCAGGGTATGTCGCCTCGCGATGAGAAAAACATGATGACTCCCGAGGAGGTTGCAAAAATTATTGTTAAAGGAATTGTTAAACGCCGTAGGAATATTATCATGGGTACCGAAGGTAAAATATCGGTACTGGCCCAACGCATTTTGCCCACTGTGATCGATCGGCTTCTATACGAATACATGGCAAAAGAGCCCAATTCGCCCTTTAAATAGGTTATTTGCATAATTTCCCGAATTTTTCTTAATTAGAGAAAAATTTGGGTATGATTGTCTTGAGCATACTAACCGAAACGTTTTTAAACCACCTAACTACGCTACTATGGGCGATTTATATCATTACCGTGCTTTCTACGGCTGCTATGATTATCCATGAAAAGCGCGATCCCGCTAAAACGTCCACCTGGGTTTTACTTCTTATTACTTTACCAATACTTGGGTTATTACTTTATATCGTATTTGGCCAAAACCGTAGAAAGGAAAAGCTATTTAGCCGTAAGGAGATTCAGGATATTGAACAAATTGAGTATTTAAGCCATAAGCAGGTTATCCGTTTTTCCTCTAAAACCGATATTCACCATAAGCTTGCTGATCATTTAAGTATTATCACCCTTTTGCTCAACAACAGCAAGGCCCTGCTAACTGAAAAGAATGAGGTTGAAATTTTCCAAACAGGCATTCAAGCCTTTGATTCCATAATAGAATCACTTTACTCAGCCACTTCAAGCATTCATATCGAGTTTTATATTATAAATGAAGATAAGTTGGGTAATCGAATTAAAAATATCCTGATAACAAAGGCTAAAGAGGGCGTTAAGGTTAGAGTACTTTTCGATGACGTAGGCAGTTGGAGCCTACCTAAAAGGTATGTCAAGGAGCTAAAGGATGCTGGCATAGAGATCTATCCGTTCATGGAGGTTCGATTCCCCTTGCTCACCAGTAGGGTAAACTACCGAAACCACCGAAAAGTTGTAGTGGTCGATGGAAAAGTTGGATTTTTAGGTGGAATGAATATTGCTGACCGGTACATCGAGGGTACCCGAAGACTTGGCCAGTGGTACGACACCATGTTGAAAATCGAGGGCGAGGCAGTTCATTCACTTCAGGTTATCTTTCTGATTGATTGGTACTTTGTTACAGGAAAAATCATCAGGGAACGTGATATTTACTTTCCTCAGCCAACCGTTACCAGTTACCATCCCTTACAAATTGTTACAAGCGGTCCAGATTCCGACTGGGCAAGTATAATGCAAGCCTTTTTCCATGCCATAACACGTGCCAATAAGCATATCTACATATCTACGCCTTACTTTATACCTAACGAGAGTATCCTAACAGCCCTTAAAACAGCAGCACTAAGTGGGATTGATGTTAGGATTATTTTGCCCGGAAAATCCGATTCCACCGTTGTTTACTGGAGTTCACTCTCTTATGTTTCCGAGTTACTGGAGGCTGGTATCAAGGTTTACCTTTACCAAAATGGCTTTAACCACTCCAAGGTGATGATGATTGATGGTAAGTTGGCCATGGTGGGGTCGGCTAACATGGATATCCGCAGCTTTGAGGATAACTTTGAGGTGGCGGCTTTCATTTACGATAATCAGGTTACTGAGAGGCTTGAGGAAAATTTCTTATCCAATCTGGTTCAAAGCCAGGTTATTACACCCCAAAGCTGGAGTAAACGTCCGCTGAAAAATAGCTACAAGGAAGCATTGGCACGATTAATTAGTCCTCTCTTTTAAATCTAGCACGCAATTTGATAATAGTAGATCATTAAACCTTTTTAAATCCGATTACTATGAAAAGAACACTTTTTATTTTGGCACTCACAAGCCTTTCCCTGTTCTCTAACGCTCAGTTCTTTAGAATGGGGCTTAAGGGCGGCATTAGCTCATCCAATGTTAAGTTTAGTAAGGCAGCCATTACCGACGGTGCAAACCAATACATTGTGGAGCAGGGCGATGCTAAACTTGGATTTCATGCTGGGCTATTTGCCCGGGTGCAAATTATGGGTTTCTTTGTTCAGCCCGAGCTGCTTTTTTCCCGCTCGCAGGGCGAGGTTATGCTTAAGGATGTTACCCTAAACAATGTTTACAACGAAATGCAAAAGTTCAACAAGTTCGATATCCCAGTTATTGTTGGATGGAAATTTGGTCCTGCTAGGGTTGGACTTGGACCGGTTGCAACAATCTTAATCTCCGAAAACGATGGTCTTAAAGATAAATTAGCCGATTTGACCAACCAAACAGTGAAAAATAATTTCAGGTCGGCAACTTTTGGGTACCAGGTAGGAGTGGGTCTCGATATTCTTAAAACCCTTACCCTCGACCTTAAATACGAAGGCAACCTCAGCAAACTTGGAACTGGCATCACTTTGGGTGGTACCGACTACTCATTCGATCAACGCAACCCACAAATCATCATGAGCGTTGGCTTCTTCTTTTAGGCTTTATTTAATGTCAGAAGGTTTCTTTAGAATGATTCTAAGGAAACCTTTTGTCATTTAAAACGTGTCGTTTATTTAAACTATAAATCTATTCAAGGAATTCTTAGGCTTTTTAGGCAAATAATTATTGTTATTGTATTTAAAAAGTTGAATATTTGAATTCGCATAGAATAATTATGTTGGAATTTATGGGTATCGGAATTATAATCATCGTGGCGTTAGTTTCTACAGCCACTACATATTTCATTACTCACAATTACCTTAAAAGAAAATTATCTGCAAATGCAGTTAATAGTTCATCCGAATCGATTTTGCTTGAACAGCTTAGGGAGGAGATTCAAAGGTTAAAGATTCAATGTAAAGAGTTACAAATTGAAAACGATGAACAGGCCGATTTACTTGCACAAGCACATTTAGAGATACAACGACTAGAAGCAGCAGTCCAAAATGCCAAGATTAGGGCCGAGGAAGCCGATATCCTCAAATCAAACTTCCTGGCCAATATGAGTCATGAGATTCGCACCCCAATGAATGGCATTTTAGGATTTGCCCAACTCCTAAAGAATGAGGAATCGCAGGAAAAGCGCGATAGGTATATCGATATCATTTACCATAACGGCATGATGCTGGTTAATCTCATAGATGATATTATCGATTTATCCAAGATAGATGCAGGACAGCTAACCGTTAATCCTGCCGACTGCAACCTCGACAACCTGATGTTTGAGATATACACATTTTTCAACGAGATTAAGTTCAAGCAGGAAAAAGAGCATATTAATATTCGCTTACTAAACCTGAACGACGATGAATCAAATATTCTATACACCGATGCCCAACGTTTACGTCAGGTTCTGGTTAACCTTATTGGTAATGCCCTGAAATTTACTGAAAAGGGATCGGTTGAGTTTGGTTACCTGATCAACGAGAATAAGAGTAATATTGAATTTTTTGTAAGGGATACAGGAATTGGCATACCAAAGGATAAGCAGGATATTATTTTCGATAGGTTCCGTCAGGTACAGGAGGGGTCAACCCGTAAATACGGCGGTACAGGTATCGGGTTATACATTTCAAAACATATCATTGAGTTGCTCGGTGGCGATATCTGGTTTGAGTCGGAAGTCGGACAGGGGACTACATTCCACTTTTCCCTCCCTTACCACGAATCAAAGAGCGTTAACGATGGTTCCGTAATTTTCAAAGCCAAAAATCCTGAATATAAGTGGGAGGGCATAACTATCCTGATAGCTGAAGATATAGATACCAACTATAAATACCTTTCCACCGTTCTAGCCGATACAAAAGCCAAAATTCTTTGGGCAAGAAATGGCGAGGAAGCAGTATCCATGGTACTCAATGGTTCCCCGGTTGATATTGTTCTAATGGATATTCAAATGCCTGTGGTTGATGGGTATGAGGCAACTTCAAGAATAAGAGAAAATTATCCTGATTTACCAATTATTGCACAAACCGCATACGCTCTACCTCACGATAATCTTAAATGTTTTGAGGTGGGGTGTAACGACTATATTTCAAAGCCTATTAACGCCCACCTCCTAAAGAAAAAGATTAACGATTTGCTTAACGTTCACGTTAAAAGTTCTTAACCACTTGCCTGATTGCAACTAGCCGCTCAAGTAATCCTTCCAGGTACTTTATATTTAGCATGTTTGCCCCATCCGATAATGCTTCGGCTGGGTTAAAATGGGTTTCCATAAAGAGTCCATCGGCTCCTGTTGCAATGGCAGCACGGGCAATGGTTTCAATCATATCGGGCCTGCCACCCGTAACCCCAGTGGTTTGGTTTGGTTGCTGAAGCGAGTGGGTTACATCAACAACAACAGGAAATCCAAATGCTCGCATGGTTGGTATGGCCCTAAAATCAACTATTAGATCATGATACCCAAACATTGTTCCTCTGTCAGTTAGAATTACGTTGGTATTGCCTGAATCAACAACTTTTTGCGCTGCAAATTTCATGGAGTCGGGTGATACAAATTGCCCTTTTTTGATATTTACATACCTTCCAGTTTGGGCTGCTGCAATCAGTAGGTCTGTTTGTCTGCACAGGAATGCCGGAATCTGAAGAATATCAACATATTCAGCCGCCATGGCAGCTTCTGGGGCACTATGAATGTCTGTAACAATGGGTAAGCCAAATCGCTCATTTACTTCGCCTAGAATTTTCAATGCCTTTTCATCGCCAATACCAGCAAATGAATCGATTCTTGAACGGTTTGCCTTGCGGTACGAGGCTTTAAAAATGTAAGGGATTTTAAGTTTTTCTGTGATACTCAATACAGTTTCTGCAATCCTCATTACGTTATCGCGGCTTTCAACTACACAAGGTCCGGCCATCAAAAAAAAGTTGCCGGATTCAATGTGCTTAATTCCTTTAATCTTTGCAATAGTGTTCATATTATTAGCATTACTTGTTATACTTACCTTTCCATAGTGCCTTTATCCTTGCAGCGATTTCCTGCTCACGGCTATTGTCCTGCGGTTTATATATTGAGGTTCCCGAAAGCTTTTCGGGTAGGAATTCCTGCTCCACAAAATTTCCCGGAAAGCTATGGGCATACTTATAGTCAATACCGTAGCCAATATCCTTCATCAACCTGGTTGGTGCATTGCGTAGATGGAGTGGTACGGGTAAGTCACCGGTTTCTTTTACTATCCCTTGTGCCTTGCCAATTGCCTCGTAGGCTGAATTGCTTTTTGGGCTTGTTGCCAGATAAATGGTTGCCTCGGATAGGATAATTCGTGACTCGGGCATACCAATCATCTGAACTGCCTGAAAACAGCTGGTGGCCATGAGTAACGCATTGGGGTTAGCCAAGCCTATGTCCTCAGCAGCTAAAATAACTAACCTGCGTGCAATGAATTCGGGGTCCTCGCCACCTTCAATCATACGCGCCAACCAGTAAACAGCAGCATTGGGATCGCTACCCCTTACCGACTTAATAAATGCCGATATGATGTCATAGTGCTGCTCTCCGTTCTTATCGTAAATTGCCAGGTTTTGCTGTAGCACATCAACTACGGCTTTATTGGTTATTACAACCTGATTATTGTTATTTTGTGTTGATGTTATAAGTTCAATGATATTATATAACTTCCGGGCATCGCCTCCTGAGAATCTGTAAAGAGCGTCCCTTTCACGGAGTTCAAACCTAAATTTTTTCAGCTCAGGATCGGTGGTTGTTGCTCTAACAAAAAGTAGTTCAAGTTCCTCATTGGAGAGCGGTTTTAGTATATAAACCTGGCAACGTGAAAGCAATGGTGTAATCACCTCAAATGAGGGGTTCTCGGTTGTAGCACCAATTAATGTAAAAACACCTTGCTCCACCGCACCAAGCAGTGAATCCTGTTGCGACTTACTGAATCGGTGTATTTCATCAATAAAAAGAATGGGCGAGGGTGAATTGAAGAATTTTTGTGATTTCGCCTTTTCAATCACATCCCTAACATCTTTTACACCTGAACTAATTGCGCTTAGGGTATAAAAGGGTCTATTTAACTCGTTTGATATAACCCTAGCCAGAGTTGTTTTTCCTACGCCCGGTGGGCCCCATAGTATAAACGAGGTTATATTACCTCTGGTTACCATTTCCCGAATAACCCCTTTGCTACCCACAAGATGCTCCTGCCCTACATAATCGTTCAGATTACGGGGTCGCATCCTTTCAGCTAAGGGTATTGTCGGCATGGGAAAAATATTTCCACAAAATTAGGTAATAATGCCTTTTTTACGGTTCATTTTTTAATAAATATTGACATTGAACTCTTTTTATGCTTTATTTGTTTAAAATTAAACCCTTTAAAAAAATAGATATGAAGCTGTTAAGGAAATCTATCGTCCTGCTTCTAAGCCTAATAGCAGGAACGCTTTACGCACAGGAAGATGTTGCAACATTCCTGAAAGGAAGCCTGAATGATGCCGAAAAGCTTAGTAAAGCATACCTTGAACCTTTTGGTAAGAGTTTGGGAACAAGCTTGAATTCTGGGTGGTACAACTCTGCAAATCCTCATGGAATTTTAGGGTTCGACATCACCTTTACAGTCCCAATTACAATACCGCCAAGTTCCGATAAAACGTTTGACGTTTCAAAGCTAAACCTGGAATACTGGCAGGTAAAATCTGGTTCTAGTTCCACCTCACCAACAGTAACGGGTAAAAGTTCAAACTCCATATTAACCGATAAAGCAACAGGGCTAAGCGAGTTAAACATGCCCGATGGGGCCAACCTTAAATTTGTTCCTGCCCCAATGATTCAGGTAGCAAAAGGATTACCCTTTCACACCGAGATAGTTGGTCGATTCTTACCAACAATAAACATTTCAAGCGTTGGGAACTTTGGTTTGTGGGGTGTTGGCGTTAAAAACGAGTTCAAGGAATTTATTCCTTTTGTAAAACGATTGCCCTTTAGCATGTCGGTTCTTTTCGGATACACTCAGTTCACTTCATCGTTCGACATCAATAAGGCACAAAAGCAAAAGCTCAACTTTAAATCTTCGGGATATACGGCTCGCTTGCTTGTTTCTAAGTCCATTCCAGTATTAACCGTTTATGGCGGTTTGGGGTATAACCATTCAACAACCGATATTTCACTTAAGGGAACCTACAATGTTGAAGGTGTTGGGACTGTTACTGACCCCGTTGCTTTCGACTTTGCCAACAACGGTTTTACTGCCAATCTTGGGTTAAGGCTTAAGCTCGCAATCCTTGCTTTCCATTTCGACTACTCACTTGGCAATTATGGTATCTTTAATGCCGGGGTTGGAATTAATTTCCGCTAAAGAATTTTATTTAAGTTAGAAGGCCGGGATTAGCCCCGGCCTTTTTTTATTTCTTCTTTGTTTTCCCCTCTGGATTTTCGTCAATAAAATCGGTTATGTTGTGAGCTATCTTCAGAATCTTCACAACCCTTCTGTTTTCATCAAGAATAGGTGAGTAGGTCTCAATGAATGTATAGGTTTTACCGCCAATCTTAACCTTAGATGTTTCCTTTTTTATCATTCCATTACGGAGGTCCTGCCAGAACTTTTGGTAGGCATTTTTCTGTTCGGAGGTCATCTCCAGGTTGTCGGCATGGTGAGTTCCAACAATATCTTTCTCGGTTTGCCCTGTTAGTTTAAGGTAGGCTTCGTTTACAGTGATAATGTTACCATTCAAATCGTACTCAATAACGTAGCTGGAAGAATGCAAAGCATTGATTAGGCTTTCCATCTCGGCCGACTTGCGAGCCGATTCCTCCTGGGTTGCCTGAAGCTCTTCCATGTTTTGTCGCATCTCTTCCTCCTGCGATGCGAGCTCCTCCGATTTTATCCTTGATTCTTCAAGTAATTTTGCAGTCCTAATATTTATTTTAACACTCGATATGGTTGCAGCAAAGCTTTCGCCTATCTTTTCAATAAATTTAATTTTATAATCCTCAATAGGCTCAAACGAGGCAATCTCAATAACCCCGTGAACTTCATCGTTAATCTTCATAGGGACAAGGAGTAATTCGGTGGGTTCATCCTGCCCAAGCCCAGAGGCAATTTTTATATACCCGTTGGGTATTTCGGTCATGTATATGGTTTCCGCTTCCTGTGCGCATCTTCCAACAAGGCCTTCACCCATTCGAATGACTTTCTCCTCGTATTTTCGGCGCTCGTAGGCATAGGTTGCCATCAACTCAAGGTAGATATCATTTGGATTATCATTATTGATAAGAAATACAGCACCAATTGTGGCATCAACATACTTTGTTAGGTTTCGAATGGTTTCGTAAGCAAAGTCGTTTAGGTTGCTGTTATTGTGCCTCAATATTTCAGCAAACTTAGCCATGCCCTCGTTGTACCATCTATTCTTGTTTTCCTCAGCTTTCCTTTCCTCATCAATTTTTTTAGCATACTCCAGGCTCTTACGCATTTCAAGTAGCGCATCACCTAAAACGTCGTCATCGGAAAGTTTGGAGTATTTTGCTTGTAGATTACCTTTTCCTATTTCCCTGGCAAACTGCGAGGTTTTAAACAAACTGTCAATTAAAATGTTAATTGAGCTTGCAATATCCTCAATCTCATCACCAGTCTTTATCTCAATCTTTTTTGCTGGGTCTATCTTACCAAGGGAGAGCTCACCTAGTACTTTTGTTGCCCTTACTAATGGGCTTGTAATGCTGTAGGCAATAATCCAAAGCACAATTGCTAGCACAATTAATCCTATTACCATTACAATCCTAACCTGGCTTGTTATGGTGCTTATTTGTTCATTAATTACTTTCTCGGGCACGAATATACCAAGACTCCACCTTTCAGCAGCTTGACCCGCAGTAAAAGAGTTAAAGGTAAGGTAGTACTTACTTTTTCCCTCTAACACTGTTTCTGAGTATTTCCCATTGGTAATTACGCTGTTAATTATTTGTTTTCCGTTAGTCAAAACTGTGTCGGCCAGTGCTCCAAGCAATGTGGAATCGGGATGTGCAACAATGGTACCGTTATTCGAAATTAGAATGGCGTAACTCCCTTCGTAGGGTTTTAGATTCTTTATCATTTCCTGATAAACTGAGAGCTCAATGTCAAAGCCAAAGAGCGCAGCAAATCTGTTGTTGACTACCAACGGCACGCATACGCTGGTCTCCAGTACTCTTTTTTGACTTCCGGCATAGGTGTACCAGTATGGATCAACCAATGCTTCTTTTTTATCGGTTTTAAGTTTATAGTACAAACTACTCGGGTTATCACCGGTCTCGTTTAATCTTTCAAATATTTGTTTAAGTTCATTGTTTTCCCTCAGGTAGGTGTACCTATCTCTGCCGTAAGGCTTATCCCATTTCCTATCTAAGGCCCAAAGCTCCCAACTTGCCCAAACCGACAGTAAATCAGGGGTGTTTTCGGCAATTCCTTTTAGTTGCCTTAAAGTATTTAGCTTAACATCTTCGGGATTTCGTTGCTCAAGGTCATAAAAGCTGTAGGTTATGGTTCTTGCCAAGGCAAACTGCTTATCAAATTCACCCTTAATTTGAGTGGTGTAGGTTTTTGATGTGGCATCAATGTATTCATAAATGTTTGTCCGGGTAAACCTATCAACTCTTTTGTTTAAAAAAGCAATGCTTGCCCAAAAAACAACTGCTGTAACCGTAAGTACAGCGATTATCAACTTTACTCTAATATGAATTTTCACCTTCATGGTAAATGTTTTTTGAAGAAAAACAATCAACTTTTAATGTGTGAATATAGCACTTTTGAAATAAACAAGCAATAATAGGAGCAATAAGTGAGCTTTGATACTTAAAACAGAAGTTTAATTACCAATATTTATTACATTTGCGTTTGAAAATCATTCAAAATTTAAACCTATGAAGTTACTTGAAGGAAAGACTGGCTTGGTTACAGGTGCGGCTCGGGGTATAGGGCGCGCCATTGCAATTGCCTTTGCCCAACATGGAGCAAATGTAGCCTTTACCGACATTGCTTACGATGACAACATGAAATCGCTTGAGCAGGAGCTAACCGCATTAGGCGTAAAAGCCAAAGGATACGCTTCCGATGCCAGCGATTACGATAATTCCCAGAAAATTGTAGATGAAATAGCCAAAGATTTTGGCCAAATCGATATCTTGGTCAACAATGCCGGTATCACACGCGATACATTGCTTATGCGTATGACCGAGGAGCAATGGGATTTAGTGATTAAGGTTAACCTAAAGTCGGTTTTTAACCTTACCAAGGCCGTTCAAAAGTACATGCTTAAGCAGAAAAACGGTTCAATTATTAACATGAGCTCAGTGGTTGGAGTTTCAGGTAATGCCGGACAGGCCAACTATGCAGCGTCAAAGGCTGGAATAATTGGATTTACCAAAGCTGTTGCCCGCGAACTGGGCTCACGTAACATCCGTTGCAATGCAATTGCTCCCGGATTCATTATCACAGAAATGACCCACAAGTTACCCGATGAAGTTCGCGAGGATTGGATAAAAAAAATACCCCTTCAGCGTGGTGGTACCCCCGACGATGTAGCCAATGTTTGCGTATTCCTGGGTTCCGACCTATCGTCGTACGTTAGCGGACAGGTTATTAATGTTTGTGGTGCAATGAATACCTAGTACTTGTCGCATTATAAATCAAGTTGAAAGCAAGCATTCTAATACTTAAGCTGCTTGTTTTCAACTTTTTTATTTTATGAAATGCCAAAACCCTATTAAAAAGTTTATGTGGATAAAAAAGTTTAAATGGTTAGTATTACTTATCTCATTAACATCTTGTATATCACATAGGTATATTGATATTGAGTTTTACGATTCACCCCAAAAATCGATTGTTGTTCCGGGTGAAAACCTGCTAGTGGTTGAAAATCTTCACCTACGAAATACCGATACTCCCATTCGGGAACTTGATTGGGCTTTGGATAGCGTTGCCTCAAATGAAGCAACCGATGCCCTCATAAGCCTATTTAAAACTTCTCCGTGGTACTCCGGTATAACCCTTTTTAAACATATTTATTACCGTAACGATTCTTCAAGGGTTGTTCTTCCCCTTTCCTGGCAAGTAATCGATAGCCTCAGCAATGTTTACAATAGTAAAATGGTTGTCTCGCTTGAGTACTTAAAAGTACGTCCATACTATGATACATACCCTTTGTGGCGTGGCGATTTTAAGGAGTATTACGGATTCATTCAGGTATCCAGCTATACCTATTGGCGCATTTACAATGTTGATACAAAAAAGATTAATTTAGGCCAGCTGCTTACCGATACCCTTTTATGGGAAAAAAACGATTGGATTGAGGTTGCACCTGGCAACCAGCTTCCTGGTATATTCGAGGCTTGTGCATTTGCTGGTGCCGATGCCGGTGAGCAATTCGCCCAACTTATTGCTCCGCAATGGCAAAAGGACAGCAGAGCAATATATGTTCCCAACACTAACAAAGAGATGAGCAGAGCATACCAACTTGCCATGCATGGAAACTGGTTAGATGCCGCCGCGATTTGGCAAAGGTTATCTTCATCAACCAGTAAGGAATTGGCTGCACAAGCAGCATTCAATATGGCCCTAGCCAACGAGATGCTGGGCAAATTCCAGCTATCCATTGAATGGCTCGACTTTGCAAAATCTAAATACCCTCACCTTAAGTTTCTAAAGGAGTATCGGGATATTTTGCAGCACCGAATAGAGAACAATAAACCCCAAAAGTAAGCTTAATATTCTATAATTACTCGTAAAGTAGAAAGTGGCAAAATTCATTATATCAATTAATTATAAATTATTTTTATTTCTATCCTATAGCCTGTTTTGCGAATTGTTATCTAATTGATATTTTTGCAGCGGTAATAATGCCTCTTTAGCTCAGTTGGTTAGAGCGGCGGTTTCGTAAACCGCAGGTCGCGGGTTCAAGTCCCGTGAGAGGCTCTGGTAGGACAGGGCAACCTGTCCTTTTTAAATTTAGTGGTGCAAGCAAATGAGAGCATCAATCCTAACCATTGGCGATGAGTTACTTATTGGTCAGGTTATCGATACCAATTCGGCCTGGTTGGCCGATAGCCTTACCGAGCTTGGATTTGAGGTAACCAAAATCCTTACCATTTCCGATAGCTCACAAGCAATTGCCGAAGCTGTTAACGAACTAATGGGCCAGTCGGATCTTGTTATTTCCACAGGCGGGTTAGGCCCTACTAGCGACGACCGCACAAAGCCAACGCTATGTGAGTTATTTGGTGGTCAGCTTATGCTCCATGCTCCCTCCCTAAGCCTAATTGAACAGATTTTTCACAAACGCGGTCTTCCTCTAACTGAGACCAATAAGAACCAAGCATTAATTCCCTCTTCGTGCACACCAATTCTTAACTATCATGGAACGGCTCCTGGAATGATATTCAGGAAAGGCAATTGCTTTCTGATTTCGCTTCCGGGAGTTCCATTTGAAATGAAGAATATGTTTACCGAGGGGGTTCGACCATTTATTGAGCAAAATTTTACCCTTCCCGCAATAGTTCGGGTAACCGTCAACACCTTTGGAATCCCTGAATCGTTCCTTTCCGATAAGTTAAAAGACTTTGAAAAATATTTAGCCGATAGAAGTATTGCGCTAGCCTACCTGCCAAGCCCTTCGGGAATCAGGTTACGTCTTACTGCAACTGGTGACAATAAGGGTAGGCTAAGCAACTTGTTGGATATGGCAGTAAATGAACTTAAGGGTTTGATTGGTGAAAATATTTTTGGTTTCAATGACGAAACACTTCATTCGGTAGTATCTAAAAGACTTAGGGGAAAAAATGCAACCCTAGCAGTGGCCGAAAGCTGTACAGGTGGCTATATTTCGCATTTAATAACTCAGCTGCCCGGTAGCTCCGATATATATAAGGGAGGTATTGTAGCATACTCAAACGAGATTAAACAAAACGTGCTAGGGGTAAGCCATGATTTGCTCATAAGTCATGGCGCAGTTAGTCAACCAGTAGTTGAGGCCATGCTCGATGGTACACTTAGAGTTTTCCAGAGTGAGTATGCCATTGCAGTGTCCGGCATCGCCGGACCAACAGGAGCAACCGCCGGTAAGCCTGTGGGCACCACCTGGATTGGTGTTGCATCAAGGGAAACGCGACGGGTAGAACTCTATACTTTTGGAAACCTAAGGGAGGTTAATATTCAACGCGCAGCATATACGGCTTTGTACCAATTGCTAAAACTTATGGAAAAGGATTAGTGTATCAGTTTAAATGTTCTTTGTAAATAAATGAATATAATATAAATATGGTAAATGTAATTTTATCATAAAATGAGAAGGTATCTAAATTAAGCTAATTTTCAGCAATTTTTTTATCAAAATATTTGAATAATTCATAAATAATGACGTAATTTGCGTCCTGTTTCGAAAAAAGTAAAAACGGTAAAATATACAGCGATGTCAAGAGTTTGTCAGTTAACCGGAAAAAGAGTAATGGTGGGAAACAACGTTTCGCATTCAAAAAGAAGAACCAAACGCAGATTCCTGCCTAACCTTAAAACCAAAAGGTTGTTCCTTGAAAGTGAAAACCGTTGGGTTACCCTTAGGCTTAGCACTTCAGCTATGAGAACCATCGATAAGGTTGGTTTAGATAATGCCCTGAAGAAATTTGCTAAGAAAGGTCACATTTAATCTTTTAAAAAAGTATAGCAATGGCAAAGAAAGGTAATAGAGTTCAGGTTATTCTGGAATGTACCGAACATAAGGAAAGTGGTTTACCTGGTACTTCAAGGTATATTACCACTAAGAATAAGAAGAATACACCCGATAGGCTTGAGCGTCGTAAGTACAACCCGATTCTCAAGAAGGTTACACTTCATCGTGAAATTAAATAACACTTTTAGATATGGCAAAGAAAGTAGTTGCTTCGCTTCAAAAAGCCACGAAAGATCGTGTGAAGTGCATTAAAATGGTGCGTTCACCCAAAACGGGCGCATACATGTTCAAGGAAGAAACAATGGATAAATCCGAATCGGCCGATTTCTTCAAACAGAAATAGTTTTCTGCATTATATCTTACAAATAAAAGCTTTTCGGTTTATTCGAAAAGCTTTTATTGTTATTTTAGCGCCCGAAAATAATATTGTATATGGGTATTCTTAACATTTTTAATCCCGATAGTAAGGACAACAATAACTCCAGCTCCCTTGACCAGGGTTTGGCCAAAACAAAGGAGAACCTTTTCAAAAGAATTTCAAGGGCTGTAGCCGGTAAGTCCAGGGTTGACGACGAGGTCCTGGACGAGCTCGAGGAGGGACTTATCTCCGCCGATGTTGGCGTTGAAACCACACTCCGCATTATTGAACGCATCCAAAAGCGTGCTGCTGCCGAGAAGTACCTGAATACAGCAGAATTAAATACTATACTTAAATCCGAAATACTATCGTTACTTGCCGAGAATTCCCCAAATTCTACCCTTACAGTTAGTGGTGATATTCCTAAACCCTATGTAATTATGGTAGTTGGCGTTAACGGGGTTGGAAAAACTACTACTATTGGCAAACTGGCATACATGTTTAAAAACCAGGGCAAAAGGGTATTGTTAGGTGCTGCCGATACCTTCAGAGCGGCGGCCGTAGAGCAGCTTACCATTTGGGCTAATAGGGTAGATGTTCCCATTGTTAAGCAGCAAATGGGAGCCGATCCAGCTGCCGTTGCTTTCGACACCCTAAACTCTGCCAAATCTAACGACACCGACATAGTAATTATCGATACCGCTGGCCGTCTTCACAATAAAGTCAATTTAATGAACGAGCTTTCCAAAATACGTAGGGTAATGCAAAAGGTTATTCCCGATGCACCACATGAGGTATTGCTCGTTCTGGATGGTTCAACAGGTCAAAATGCCTTTGCACAGGCACGCGAGTTCACTTCGGCAACCGATGTTACAGCCATTGCTCTCACCAAGCTCGACGGTACGGCAAAAGGGGGTGTTGTGCTTGGCATTTCCGATCAATTCAAGATACCCGTAAAGTATATCGGAGTGGGTGAAAAAATGACTGATTTGCAGATATTTGATAGGGTTGCGTTTGTTGAGTCGCTATTTCGTAACGTTTAGCCAAACATGACGAAAAAAATAAATGTTGTTACACTGGGGTGCTCAAAAAATGTTGTTGACTCCGAGGTGCTTATGCATCAGCTCGATAGCGGGGGATGGAAAATTGTTCACAATTCAAACGATCCATCGGCAAGGGTTGTTGTGATTAACACTTGCGGTTTTATTGGCGATGCTAAGGAAGAATCGGTTGAAACTATACTTAGCTTTGTCGATGCCAAGAATAGGGGGCTGATCGATAAGGTTTATGTTATGGGATGCCTTTCGCAACGCTACCGCAATGAGCTGGAAGCTGAAATCCCCGAAGTAGATGGATATTTTGGGGTTTCCGATTTACCACAAATTGTTGCTGAGCTCAATGTGAAGTATAACGAAACCGAGCTGAATAAACGCTGGCTTTCAACCCCAAGGCATTACGCTTACCTGAAAATATCCGAGGGTTGCAACTGGGGATGTTCATTCTGTGCAATACCACTTATTAGAGGTAAGCATGTTTCCCGCCCCATTGAATCATTGGTTAACGAGGCAAAAGAACTCGCCAAACAAGGCGTTAAGGAACTAATTGTAATTGCGCAGGACACTACCTATTACGGATTTGATATATATGGTGAACGCCGAATTGCTCAGCTTCTCAATAGCCTCAGCCAGATTGACGGTATTGAATGGATTAGGCTTCACTATGCATACCCATCTGGTTTTCCCGATGACCTAACTGATGTCCTAAAGTCGAACCCGAAAATTTGCAAGTATATCGATATTCCATTACAGCATATAAATACTCAGGTACTTAAAATGATGCGTAGGGGAATAAGCCGAGAACAAACCATTGATTTCATTGAGAAGATAAGAAAGAATATCCCCGAAATTGCTATCCGAACCACTTTTCTGGTTGGCCACCCAGGGGAAACCCCTGAGGCTTTCAATGAACTGATTGACTTTGTTAAGGATTACCGGTTCGACAGGGTAGGTGTATTTGCATACTCTGAGGAGGAAGGAACCTATGCTGCGCAAAACTTTACCGACTCCATACCCGATGAAGAGAAAACACGAAGAGTTGAAAAGCTGATGGAGGTTCAACAAAGGGTATCTTTTGAGTTAAACCAGCTGAGAGTTGGTCACACGTATAAGGTTATAATTGATGCAATTGAAGACCATTACGCTGTTTGCCGAACGGAGTTCGATTCACCCGAGGTGGATCAGGAGGTTCTGGTAAAGCTTAACGCTAATAAGGTAAAACCCGGTGAGTTTCATACAGTACGTATTGTAGAGGCCCAGGAATACGATTTAATCGGTGAGTTTGTATAAAAAATAAAGGTCGTTGTTAACGACCTTTATTTCAATTTAATGCATCATACTACTTAACTAATTCCTTTAGTACTTTAATTGCAGCATCGTAGTTTGGTTCTTGGGCAATTTCAGGGACATACTCCACGTATTTAATGGTATCATCCTTATCTATTATCACAACACCACGGGCAAGTAGCCTTAATTCCTTTATCAGAAAACCATAGTTTGTACCAAACTCTAGGTCTCTATGATCCGAAAGGGTAACTAAGTTAGTAATTCCTTCAGCTCCACAAAAACGCTTTAGGGCAAAAGGCAAATCGTTCGAGATCGCTAAAAATACCACCTTATCGCCAAATTCCGATGCGGTCTTGTTGAACTTGTGGTTCTGAACCGAACATACGCTGGTGTCAATGGATGGGAAAACGGAAATTAGTTTTACTTTTCCCTTAAAATCGCTCATTTTTACAGGCTTTAGAGAGTTATCAAGGGCCGTAAATTCTAAAGCTTTATCGCCTGCCTTAACCTGTTCGCCTGTCAGGGTTACGGGATTTCCGCCAAATGTAACTGTTTTCATAATTCTATTTGGTTAGTTTGTTACTAATATAACAACTTTGCTAGGGGAATGTTCAAAAAAAAGAGACGCACCTTTTGTTGTGCGTCTCTTACTCATTGCATTACAAATTATTACTCTTCATCGGCGTTGGTAACCTCCTCTTCCGCTTTTGCTGTTCGAATGGTAATTTCGTCATTCTTTTTACTATAGCCAACCAGGAATACTGTACCAGGTTTTGCATCGCTCTTTATTAAGGCTTCAGCTAATGGATCCTCCAGATACTTTTGAATGGCTCGTTTAAGTGGACGTGCGCCATACTGAACATCATATCCCTTTTCCGTGATAAAATCCTTAGCTGCAGTCGAAATCTTAATGGTATAGCCTAAACCAGCAACCCTGTCGAATAATCCTTTAAGCTCAATATCGATGATTTTGTGTATATCGCTCTTGGTAAGCGAGTTGAACATAACAATGTCATCAATACGGTTCAAGAATTCGGGGGCAAAGGCTTTTTTCAGCGCCTTTTGGATTATACTTTTCTCGTAATCGCTTTTTGCCTCCGACTTGGCTTTAGTGGCAAAACCTACACCCTGTCCAAACTCCTTCAAGTCACGGGTTCCAATGTTGGAGGTCATTATTATTATGGTATTCTTAAAATCAACCCTACGTCCTAAGCTGTCGGTAAGCTGGCCTTCGTCCAAAACCTGGAGTAGAATGTGAAAAACATCGGGGTGTGCTTTTTCAACTTCATCGAGCAATACAACCGAGTAGGGTTTTCGACGTACTTTCTCGGTGAGCTGCCCTCCCTCTTCGTAACCTATGTATCCCGGAGGCGCACCAACAAGCCGCGACACGGAGAATTTCTCCATGTACTCGCTCATATCGATACGTATAAGGTTATCGGTAGTATCGAAAAGGTATTTTGCCAAAACCTTTGCAAGTTGTGTTTTTCCAACACCGGTTGGCCCAAGAAAGATAAACGAACCAATAGGACGATTTGGATCCTTTAGCCCGGCGCGGTTACGTTGAATAGCCTTAACAATCTTATCAATTGCCTCGTCCTGACCAATAACGGAGCGCTTCAACTCATCGGCCATTTTGAGTAGGCGTGCGCCTTCAGCCTGAGCTATACGCTGAACGGGAACTCCAGTCATCATGGCAACAACTTCGGCTACCTTTTCGGCATCTACAATTTCGCGATGCTTAGTTAACTCTTTTTCCCACCGCGCTTGCTCTGCTTCTAGCTGTTCAATAAGTTTTTTCTCGTTATCACGATACTTTGCCGCTAGCTCAAACATCTGGTTCTTAACTGCTTTGATCTTTTCCTTTTTGGTCTCCTCAATGAGTTTTTCCAGCTTGAGAATACTCTCTGGAACCTTGATGTTTGAGATATGAACGCGCGAACCAGCCTCATCTAACGCATCTATTGCCTTATCGGGCAAATGCCTGTCGCTGATGTATCGCATGGTAAGCTTCACGCATGCCTCAATGGCGTCGGGGGTATAGGTAACGTTATGGTGTTCCTCGTATCTCTCCTTAATGTTGTTGAGTATGTCAATCGTCTCTTCAGGCGTTGTGGGTTCAATCATTACCTTTTGGAAGCGTCGCTCCAGCGCTCCATCCTTTTCAATGTGCTCACGGTACTCGTCAAGGGTAGTAGCCCCAATGCATTGGAGTTCGCCACGGGCAAGTGCAGGTTTGAGCATGTTGGCGGCATCGAGCGAACCAGTGGCTCCGCCTGCTCCTACAATAGTATGAATCTCGTCAATGAAAAGTATAATGTTTGGGCTACGGGTAAGCTCATTTAGTATGGCTTTCATGCGTTCCTCAAACTGTCCCCGATACTTTGTGCCGGCAACTATTGATGCTAAATCGAGTGCGATTACCCGTTTATTGAATAGCACACGCGACACTTTCTTTTTAACAATTCGTAGGGCTAACCCTTCGGCAATAGCCGACTTACCAACGCCAGGCTCACCAATGAGGATTGGATTATTCTTTTTCCGGCGGCTCAATATTTGCGCTATTCGCTCTATCTCCCTTTCTCGTCCGATTATTGGGTCTAAACGACCCTCCTCAGCGGCTTTGGTAAGATCAATCCCAAAGTTATCCAATACTGGGGTATCGGACGACTTAGAGGATGATTGACCTGAACGCCCCATGTTGCCAAAAATACCACCTTCGCCTTCATCATCCTCGCTGCCACCGCCGGAAAAGTCATCTTTATCACCCGAATCCTCCACAATCAAATGTTTACGAACTGTTTCGTAATCAACATCATGCTCTAGTAGCAGCTGGGTGATATAGCTGGTTTCATCCTTAAGAATTGCGAGTAAAAGATGGGCTGTATTGATAGTATCGCTTTTAAGCGAACGGGCTTCAAGTATTACGATTTTTAAAACCCTTTCGGTTGATTTGTAAATACTTATGTCCTCAGACTCATCAATACCCGAATTATTTTCAGCGGGTTGTAACAACCGACTGTCAATCGACTTTTTTAGATCATTTAAATTTAAACCCTCCGAAAGCAGAATATTGATTGCTTCGCCCTCACCATCACGAAGAATACCCAAAAAAAGATGATCGGGGGTAATGGCTGTATTACCCAACCGGATAGCCTCCTCGCGACTGTAAGCTATAACATCTTTGATTTTTTGTGAAAACTTTTGTTCCATAAATACTTCTCCAAAAACTTTTACTAAAGTAATAGACATAAACGTAACAACAATGCTTTTGTTAATAAATTTAGTATTTTTTTAATAAATAATCACTACTGAACGACTAAAAAAAATAGGGGCTATTTCCCGAAGGATTCACCCCAAGTTGTAAGTTTGTTTTTGCGAA
>NZ_JBBFKU010000010.1:0-94750 GCF_037481895.1 Tenuifilum sp. | reverse complement strand
GTTAGAGGTATAGTAAAAGGTGAACGGCTAAACCAAATGGCCATGAATTAACAAATACAACCGGGCTAATAAAAATGTGAATACAGAAACATTTTTAGAGGAGTTCAGTCAATAGGGACACCCCTAAAAAGAATAACTTGCTTCTATTGACTTATCGGGGGTAAACCCGATAAAAATTTATATTTGATAAAAAAAGCCGGGATTACCCGGCTTTAAAAATTAAAGTTATGTTAGTTATACAGGGGTAGATATGAATAGCTCTTGGAATATTCTAACATCTGCTCAACATAGCTATCGGGGTATTCCACCAAGGCATCTACCACACTGTCGCCCTGAGTAACCGGGATAATCCGGGGGTTAATAAAACCACCATAGGGTGCAATGTTAAGCTTTGCAAACCTATCGAGAACCTGCTTATGCAAATCGTAATCAACCTTAACGGCGTAGTTCTCAACCAAAGCTTTACCTGCCTCAAAATCGCCAGTTGATTTAATTCGCTGTATTTCTTTTAGAAGTTGCCCAAAAAGCTGACGGAGCTTCTCAAAATCGTTAACCACAAAGTAAACCTTGCCATCGCGCTCTTTGCGCTCAATTACATTGTCGGCTTTTCCCTGCTCATAGCACCACTTTGAAATCAGCTGACGATTACGCATATGGGCCTGTTCAATGTTCTTACCCAACTCAACGCGGGTAAGCTGAGTCATAAGACCATTACGTATGTAATTCGAATACTGAACCTTAGCCACATCCAGATTGGGAATTAGGCCAAGTTCAACCATTTTGGGGTCCATAATATAGTAAAGAGCAAATAGATCGGCACGGGCCTCCTCCAACGGCGAACCGTAATTTTTAAGTTCATCGCCTTTAACTCCATCGGCTAGCTGGCCTGATCCGTGGCCAAGGCACTCATGCAAATCGGTATGTAGGCTGCTTGCCAGGTATCCATACTTTTTGTTTAGCTCAACCTCCTGTGCCGACCAGGCAAACTCCTCCAGGAAACCATTTCCCAGAGCCGCCTGATCGTAGGCGTAGGTAATATTATCCATGGTAACCGATTTTGAACCATGAACTTTACGGATCCAATCGGCATTGGGCAAATTAATACCAATAGGGGTTGAAGGGTAACAATCGCCTCCCAGCTGAGCAACGGTAATTACCTTAGCCGTTACTCCCTTTACCTCTTTCTTCTTGAACTGATCATCAATTGGCGAGTGATCCTCAAACCATTGAGCGTTTCCGCTAATTGTTTGAGTACGGCGAGTTGCCTCGTCGTTTCTGAAATTTACAACCGACTCCCAGCTTGCCTTGTAACCCAAGGGATCGCCATAGTTCTCAATAAATCCATTCACAAAATCAACCCTGGATTGTAAATCGTTAACCCAAAGTACATTGTACTCATCAAACTTTTTAAGGTCGCCGGTTTTGTAATAATCTATCAGTTTCTCTATCACCTGGCGCTGGTGGTCGTTTTCAGCAACCGTAGCGGCTTTCTCCAGCCAGTAAACAATGCGTTCAATTGCTTTACCATACATACCGCCTAAATGCCAAACCTTTTCAACAATCTTTCCGTTCTCCTTTACCAATTTTGAGTTCAACCCATAGGATATTGGAGTTGAATCGGCAGGATTTGCCAAGCTGGCATAAAACTTTTCGGCTTCAGCTTGGGTTACACCCTCATAGTAATTACAGGCCGACTGAGCCACCATGTCAACACCGGCTTCCTGGTTAACCCTTTTGGGAGCAACGTTAGGGTCAAAAATGATTGGCAAATACTTTTCGATGATTTGAACCTTACCTCCCAGCTCCGAAGGAAAGAGTGAATCAGGGGTTTGGTTTACGAGCTGTGTAAAGTACTCAGCGCTAAAACCAGGCATAATTTTATCGTTCGAGTAGTGGTGATGGATTCCGTTTGAGAACCAAACGCGTTTCAAATATACCATAAACTGGTTCCACTGCTCACCATTCCGTTCGCCAGGATACCCTTTATATAATGCCTCCAGTATTGAGCGCACAGCAAGATTGTGCTTATAATTCTGATCCCAAATAATATCGCGTCCACACTTGGCAGCCTCGCTTAAGTAGTAAACCAACACGCGCTGTTGGGGTGTGAGTTTTTCAAACTCAGGAATTTGGTAACGCATTATGCGTATGTCGGCAAACTGATCGATTTGCCACTTGAAATCATCGTTCTTTTTCCCTGAGTCGCAACTGGAAATTGCAAATCCGGCAGTTGCAAAACAAATTAAAGTCATTAGCCTTTTCATTTATTTAACGGTTAGTTTGATTATTTTGAAGCTATTATACTAAAGATAATTAGCAAAAAAGTAAACCATAATTATTTTTTGGGTGATGAGTTAGGCTTGTAAAGGAAACCCGGCTCTTTAATGTCGACCGGAGCGTTTACCGGCTTAGGTTTTGATCGGCGTGGATTTCGTAAATCCAAATCTCTTACATACACCCATTCAGTACCCTCAAGCTTAAAACCATCGAATGAGCCATCGGGGCCGTAATACTGAAAGTCGCCTGTAAATTCAGGGCTTGAAGGTGAAAGATGATCGAAAACAATGGTTTTGCTATCATCGTTGTATCGTAACACCATGTTTACACGGGCATTGAATTCAAAAACAATCCGCGATAGCCTATACTTACCATCAACATTAAAAACCGGTGAACCAAAAATTGGAGTACCTTGGCTATCGAAAGTTAGAACATCTATAATCTTTTTTGATGTAAAAAGATTATTGAAATCGTATCCCAACAGAACGTAAGCATTTCCGTTAGCCGTTGGGAACTGAGCCAATTGATAGTAAAGCGCGGCCATCCATCGTTCAGCAGGCAACTTTTCGTTTTTTACATCGGTAATACTTTTTCGACCATCCTTAAGTTCAATCAACGCCACATTTCCATCGACCTTTTTAACCTGCAACAACCCAAAATACTTTTGGTAACCACCCGGCTGTGGGATATTCCAGGTAAAAATACGAAATCTGCCATCGGGCGATTTTAATTTCCCTATCCGGATTGAATCAAAAGGATAGGTAAACGAGGTTTGAACCTCCAAGGTACTCCTGAGTATACCTAAAAAAATTGTATTCAACGAATCGCGACGGGAGTAGGAGGTTTCTGCTGAAATACTGTTAAAAACTAACTTTAGTGAATCCTCAGTTTTAACAAAATCGAATGCTACCTGAGAAAAAAGTGAAAGCGGCAAAAAAAACAATCCCAAAAATACTACACTGCGCATAACAGAAACATTATTGAATAGCATTTAAACCCTCAACTATCAAATTTGCAACGGTTCGGCATTCATCCTCAGTGATTATAAGAGGTGGAGCAATGCGGACTGCAGTATTACAGAACAAAAACCAGTCCAAAATGAATCCGTGGTCGAGGCCATACTTAATCAACGCCTGAACCCTGTCAAACGTTCCCAGCTCAACAGCCATCATAAGTCCAGCTCGACGCACCTCCCTAACCTTTGGATGCTTTGCCAAAGCCTCGGCAATGATTGAGCCTTTAAGTTCAACCTGTTCAATAACTTTCTCATGGATTAAAAAGTTGAGCGATGCAATGGCTGCAGCGCACGAAACCGGATGCCCTCCAAAAGTAGTTATATGTCCGAGAATTGGGTTGTGGGTTAATACCCTCATAATTTCTTTTGATGAAATAAAGGCCCCCAATGGCATTCCACCGCCAAAGGCTTTTGCCAGTAACAGAATGTCAGGGATAACCTCAAATCTTTGGAAAGCAAACATGCTTCCAGTACGCCCCATTCCAGTCTGTATCTCATCAAATATTAGTAATGCACCCGTTTCACTGCATCGTTGTTTCAACTTACGAAGGTAATCAACGTAAGGTAATCGAATACCTCCTTCGCCCTGTATGGGCTCAATGATCACGCAGGCTGTTCGGGTTGTAATTTGATCTAAATCGGCTAAACTATTAAAGTTTAATAAACGTACATCGGGGAGTAAGGGGCGGTAGTTTCGCTTCTGCTCCTCGCAACCCATTACGCTTAAAGCGCCATGTGTGCTTCCATGGTATGCATTTTTGAATGCTACAATCTCACTCCTACCGGTAAATCGTTTTGCTAGCTTAAGCGCACCCTCAACGGCCTCGCTACCAGAGTTAACAAGGTATACCGAATTTAAATTCTCAGGCAGTAACCTGGTAAGCTGAGCGGTGAGCTCAACCTGAGGTTTTTGGATGTACTCCCCGTAAACCATAAGGTGCATGAAATCAGCTGCTTGGTTCTGAACAGCTTTAACCACCATGGGGTTTCCATGACCAAGGTTACTTACTGAGATGCCGGAAATTAAATCGAAATACTTTTTACCATCTGGCCCAAATAGAAAAACCCCGTCAGCTTTATTTATCTCAAGCATTAGGGGCGATTCCGATGTTTGGGCTAAATGCTCCAGAAAGAGCTGCCTCAACACATTCATTTCGTCCTACTTATTTGCAATTAGATTTAGCTCGTTTATCAATGACTCGCGATACGATTTTCCAATGGGAATGGTTTTACGACCTTCGTTGCTCCGTATCGATATTACGTTATCCTCAATGGTTTCAATTTTACCAACATTAACTATAAAGGAGCGATGAACACGCTTAAACCTCACGCTGGGTAGCTGATTTTCAATAGATTTCATGGTTAAATGAATGGTAAACCGTTCATGGCTGGTTACAATAATCACGTAGTTCTCCATAGCCTCAATCCAAAGGATATCGCCATACCTAACCCTTACCAGCGAGTTATTTTTCTTGATAAAAATTTCCCTATCATCGTCGAATGGCGAGCGTAACTGGTTGTATCGCTCATAGCATCGGGATACTGCTTTAAAAAATCGAGGGAAAGTAATGGGTTTTAAAAGGTAATCGGTTACACTGTAGTCAAATGCCTTTAGAGCATACTTTTTCTTTGACGATATAATAACAACTTGGGGTTTAGCTGAACTGGTCTCGAGAAAATCGATTCCCGACATCTCAGGCATCTCGATATCAAGAAAAACCAAATGAACATCGTCGTTTTGGTTTTGAAGGAAACTAAGTGCCTCAATAGGATTGGAGAAAGAGCGAACCAGATTGATAAAGTCAACCCTTGAAGCATAATCCTCAATTAACCTTCTCGACATCTCATCGTCATCTACAAGTATACAGTTCATAACCAATTGTTTTGCTGTGATTTTTTTACGAATTTACAAAAAATTGATAGAAAAAATTCAGGCTAATGCATTTTTAGTTCATTAAAAAAACGTTTTTCTATCAAACTTGAGCTACGAATTGAAGCCCTCAGCCACTGAAGCATCAGCTCATCCTGTTCGTCGGGCGATAACCTATAATCAATTTCAGAATTCCGAATCCTGTTTGTTAGCTCATAAAGGGTTATGGCAACTGAAACTGAAATATTGTAGCTCTCAGTGAAGCCAAACATGGGTATTCTAACATACTCATCGGCATTTTTTAGCGCTAAATCCGATAAACCGGTAAGCTCAGTACCAAAAAGCAAAGCGACCTTTCCCTTTGATAAATCGAGTTCCCTAATGGTACAATCATTATCGTGCGGAGTAGTAGCAACAATTCTATATCCCTTTCCTCTTAGGGTGTTAATCGCCTCAAGGGTGTTATTCTCAAGTTTGTTGTACCGGTGTAGAGTGAGCCATTTGGAAGCCCCCATATCAACCTCGCTATCAACCGAGAATTTGTTGCTATTTTCAATTATGTGTATGTCCTGAACGCCTAAACAATCGCAAGTTCTAAGGGTAGCGCTTGCATTCTGAGCCTGGTAGATATCTTCAAGAACAACAGTGACGTAGCGTGTTCTATTACTAATGATGCTCCTGAATAACTGATACCTTCTATCGTAAATAAATTGCGACAGGTAATCAATCAGCCTTTTGCGCAGTTCTTTATCGGTGGGGTCAATATTCAGCTTCATTGAACAAAAATAAAAAAGGAGAACCAATGCAGGCTCTCCTTTTTGAAAAAAAGGCAAATAATTAGTTAACTTTTCCGCTAAGTTCGCTACCAGCTTTGAACTTAACAACCTTTTTAGCCTTAATGTTGATGGGCTTTCCGGTTTGAGGGTTGCGGCCAGTTCTAGCATTTCTCTTAGCAACTGAGAAAGAGCCAAAACCTACTAGAGCAACGCGGTCACCTTTCTTAAGAGCGTTACCGGTAGTCTTGATGAAAGCGTCAAGAGCTTTCTTAGCATCAGCCTTGGTAATCTTGGCTTCAGCAGCAATTGCATCGATTAATTGTGCTTTGTTCATAATAAATAGAATTTAGGGTTAATAATAGTTAGTTGACTATCAAAGACAAAATTATTACATTTATTAATAAATGCAAGTTTTTTGAAATTTTTTTTTGTCTCGATAGCCATTTTTGTTGATTTTTAAAAACCATTCTCTTTATATGATGCTAATTTATAGCGTTTTTTTGATACAATGCAAGTAAAAGTATACTTTTTTCAACATTTTTTCAACAAGCTATTTGTCAAAAAGGAAAAAGCAACTATTTTTGCAGCGGAGAAATGGCAGAGTGGTCGAATGCGGCGGTCTTGAAAACCGTTGTCCGTTTACGCGGACCGGGGGTTCGAATCCCTCTTTCTCCGCCAAAAAAAAACGAAGGGTAACACCCTTCGTTTTTTATTTTGATACCAACAACCACCCCATAAGCCCACCTATCCCCATACTACTCCACGGCGATGAGGTAATTGGGCAACTACCACTGTTACACCCTATATAATAATAGTAAAGGTAACCCGCTACAATTCCAATTGCAACGGCAAGAACTGGATAGGTAATCCTTTTCTTTGCCTTAAACCATTGGTAAAAGTGATCCACTTTGGTCTTTAAATTCATATTCATCTATTTATATATTTATATTTATTGCAAAAGTAACAACAATTGCAAAAACTTGTTCTATATGTTTGCATATAGATATAAAGTAATTATTTTTGCAAGCCCAAACGGTTTAATGGAGAGATGCCGGAGCGGTCGAACGGGGCGGTCTCGAAAACCGTTGACCCGGGTAACCGGGTCCGAGGGTTCGAATCCCTCTCTCTCCGCTACAAAGTAGGAATGTTGTGTTCCTACTTTTTTTTATTTATACCGGGCCGAAGGGTTCGAACCGAGAACGGCTCTGCCGTTCGAGCTCACGAGCATTGCGAGTAATCCCTCTCTCTCCGCCACAAAGTAGGAATGTTATGTTCCTGCTTTTTTTTATTCATACCGGGCCAAAGGGTTCGAACCGAGAACGGCTCTGCCGAATTGTTCAATTCATTCTGCTCAAAAAATCAACATAAAAAAAGCCGTTCCTGAATAGAACGGCAAAATAGCTAATGTCCAGTAACTTTACAGTAACTGCATACTGTGAAGCCTAGCATAGTAACCGTTAAGTTCAAGCAGTTCGTCGTGTTTTCCGCGCTCAACAATTTCGCCTTCATGAAGGACACAAATTAAGTCAGCCTTGCGGATAGTAGAGAGCCTGTGTGCAATAACAATGGAGGTACGGTGTTTCATGAGGTTATCAATGGCATCCTGAACCAACCTTTCCGACTCGGTGTCAAGAGCACTGGTTGCCTCATCGAGTATCATGATAGGGGGATTTTTCAGAATTGCTCTGGCTATGCTAACCCTTTGGCGTTGTCCACCGGAAAGTTTACTTCCCCTGTCGCCTACATTGGTATGGTATCCATTTGGGGTGGCAATAATAAAATCGTGAGCATTTGCAATTTTTGCCGCATTTACCACATCCTCCATTTTGGCTCCATCAACTCCGAACGCTATATTATTATAAAAGGTATCGTTGAACAGAATTGGATCCTGGTTAACATTACCCATCAGATTCCTCAAACTGGCTATGTCGTAATCCTTGATATTTACACCATCAATCAGAATTTCACCCTCAGTAACATCCCAAAAACGGGGTATAAGGTCGACCATGGTACTCTTACCCGACCCCGATTGCCCTACAAGGGCAACAGTCATACCTTTCTTTATGGTAAGGTTAATGTTTTTAAGAACCCAATCGTCCTGGTACTTAAAGCTTACATTGCGGAATTCAATATCATGATTAAACGATTCAATGATTTTAGCACCAGCGCTAACCTTGATCGGATTTTCGGCATTAAGTATGGTATCGACCCTATCAGCTGAAGCAAGACCCTTAAGTACGTTATAGTATGCATTTGAAAACGACTTGGCAGGGTTAATAATCATGTAAAATATTCCAATGTAAGCAATTAATGCCTCAGGGCCTAAATTACCCTTGCCCGCAAATATTAGATTACCTCCATACCACAGAACAAGAACAACCACAACGGTACCAAGGAATTCGCTTAGAGGTGAAGCCAAATCGCGCCTACGCCACATCTTTTTCATCAGCAAGGAGTAAAAGCTATTCATGCTTTCGAAACGCGAAATCACTTTGTTTTCGGCATTAAAAGCTTTTATTACTCTTAATCCGCCTATGGTTTCCTCAATCATGGTAAGGATAATGCCCATCTTGGTTTGTCCTTTAAATGAAGTTTTCCGAAGGTTCTTACCCACCCTTCCAATTACACCTCCGGTAAGAGGTAAAATGAGTAGAACAAAAAGGGTTAACTGTGGGCTAATGTAGATAAGACCGATCAGGTGTATGATTATAATGATTGGGTCGCGGAAGAACATCTCCAGTGAACGAATGATTGAAATCTCAATTTCGTTTACATCGTTTGTCATCTTGCTGATAATATCTCCCTTCTTTTCCTCGGTGAAGTATCCAAGAGGTAAATCGACAACCTTGCGGTAGAGTAGGTTTCGCATATTTTGTAACACACCTGTTCTGATGGGAGCTAAATAGTATAATGAAAGGTAAGTAAAGAGGTTTTTAAGGAATGAGGCTACTAAAACCAATACAATAACAAATAGTAACGCCGATGCTCTATCGTGTGTTTTAATAATTTCACTTAAATAGTAGTTAAGGTATTGGGCAAGTCCCTTTGCGGAAATCACGAACTCTGGTTTTACCTCAACAAGAGGAACTGTTCCAAAAAGAAGCTGTAAAAAGGGTATTAGCATGGCCAATGAGAACAGCGAAAAGACTGCTGCTAGCACATTGGTAAAAACATTAATCACAACATACCATTTGAATGGATAAAGGTATTTGAGTATTCGGATAAATTTCTTCATAGCATGTGTTTATAATGATTGCAAAAGTAACCTATTTATTCAGTGAAATTAATTTGAATAGCCTTTATTTTCTATAATTAAAACTATTTAATACCAAGGTAAGAGAAAGGAGTCAGCTCTAAGAGTTCCCTTTTAACCGAATCTTTTACGTTCAAACTATTAACAAAATTTGTAAAGGTCTCAGATGTAACCTGCTGATTTGTTCGGGTAAGCAATTTTAAAGCATCGTAAGGGTTTGGGTAACCCTCGCGGCGAAGAATAGTTTGAATTCCCTCAGCAATTACCATCCAGTTACTCTGTAAGTCTGCATTAATGGCATCAATATTGACAATTAACTTGTCAAGTCCATTAAGTATTGATTTTAATGCGATAAAGGAATGTGCAATGGGAACACCAATGTTCCTGATAACAGTTGAATCGGTTAAATCGCGCTGAAGGCGTGAGATTGGAAGTTTGTTGGCCATATGGTCAAATAAAGCATTCGCCAATCCTAAATTGCCTTCGGCATTCTCAAAGTCTATCGGATTTACCTTATGGGGCATGGCCGATGAGCCCACCTCGCCTTCCTTAATTTTTTGCTTGAAGTATTCCATGGAGATGTACATCCAAACATCGCGGCTAAAGTCAATAAGAATGCTGTTGATACGCCGCAAGCAATCGAACATGGCGGCCAGGTTATCGTAATGTTCTATTTGGGTTGTAGTTTGGCTCCGGTGCAGTCCCAACTTGTAGTTCACAAATTGATTTGCAAATCCTACCCAGTTAATACTTGGATAGGCTGCAATATGTGCATTGAAATTTCCAGTTGCTCCCCCAAATTTTGCCGAGTATGGTATGTGCTCGAGCTGCTCTAGCTGAACCTCGATGCGTTCCACAAAAACCCGAAACTCTTTGCCCAATCGAGTTGGCGATGCTGGCTGACCATGAGTATGGGCTAGCATGGGAATATCGGCCCACTGGGTACTCAGCTCTTTAAGCTTTCCCAATAATTTTTCAAGCAGTGGGAGATATTCAGCCTTAAGGGAATCGCGGAGCATTGCAGGAAATGCAGTGTTGTTTACATCCTGCGATGTTAAACCAAAGTGTATAAACTCCTTATACGACTCTAAACCATAAGCATCGAACTTCTCTCGCAGAAAGTATTCTACTGCCTTTACATCGTGGTTGGTAACCTTTTCTATTTCCTTAACCCTAAGGGCATCGGATTCACCAAAGCTTTTGTAGATTTCGCGTAGTATGGTGAATTTTGATTTATCAAACCCCTGGAGTTGGGGCAAAGGAATCTCACAAAGGGCAATAAAATATTCAAGTTCAACCCAAACCCTATACTTAATTAGGGCAAACTCGGAAAAGTAACCCGACAGCGATTCTGTTTTTTTTGCATAACGTCCATCGATTGGAGAAATGGAATGCAAACTATGGTTCAACATGTTTTACAAAATTTGCCCAAATTTACTAAACATAACTCAATGTTAAAGGTTTATGTAAGCAGGTTTTTTAGCAATGAACAATAACTTTTCAAAATTGCTACCTTAGCAAACTAATATTTTGCCATGAAAAAGTATAAGGTATCGGCCATATCGTATTTAAATACAGCGCCTTTTGCATACGGGTTAAAGCATTCATCGGTATTTAACAAAATTGAACTTCTATACGATTACCCGGCAGAATGCGCCCGAAAACTTGCCAACAATCAGGTTGATTTGAGTTTACTACCTGTTGGTGCCTTGAGCGATTTCAGTTCGTTTGATATTATAAGCAATTATTGCATTGGCTCTATTGGAAAAGTACGTTCAGTGGCACTAATGAGCAATAGTAATTTAAGCGATATTAAAAGAATATACCTCGATTACCAGTCGCGCACTTCGGTAATCCTTGTTAAAATTTTATGCCAGAATGTGTGGAATATTAAACCAGACTTTATTCCCTTAAAACCCTCAGATAATTACAAATTACTTAAAGAATACGAGGCTATCGTTTTAATTGGTGATAGAGTATTTGAAGCCGAAAATCACTTTGCATATGTAGTGGATTTATCAAATGATTGGTTCAATGCATATGGTTTACCCTTTGTTTTTGCTGTATGGGCAACAACAAAACAATTACCTAAGGAACTTATTGAGGAACTTAACACCGGACTTGAACTTGGTGTAAACTCAATTGAAAAAGCGGTCGACGAATTTAGCCCCCTCTCAATAAGTCGTGAAGACGCCATAACCTACTTGAAACAAAACATATCCTACACCCTTGATGAGGAGAAATTTAAGGCAATAAAACTTTTTCAAACCCTATCGGCCAAACTGAACTAACATCAATTTTTTATAATTTTACCAATATAAAACCATACCATGAAAACCTTAAGAATACTAAGACTTTTTATATTGTTGCTTTTGGCTGGCATACATATACCAGCCCAAGCACAGGATAGCCTACCGGCAAGCAAATTGATTTACAAGATAAATATAAAAGAGAATATCATGCCTGCGGCATGGAGGTCGGTGAAGGTTGGCTTTGAGGAAGCCCAAAACCTCAATGCTGATATTATTCTCATACACATGAACACCTATGGTGGAATGGTTGATGTAGCCGACTCAATTAGAACCAAAATCCTGAACAGTAAAATTCCTGTATGGGTTTTTATTGATAACCAGGCCGCATCGGCAGGTGCTTTGATTTCAATTGCTTGCGATAGTATTTACATGCGAAAAGGCGGAAGCATTGGTGCAGCTACGGTTGTAGACCAATCGGGCAATGTTGTCCCCGATAAATTTCAATCGTTCATGCGTAGCACTATGCGAGCAACCGCTGAGGCCAAAGGCTACGATACACTCATTACAGGGAACGATACGATACTAAAATGGCGACGCGATCCCAGAATAGCTGAGGCCATGGTAGATCCCTCAATATACATTGAAGGAATTATCGATTCCGGAAAGGTTCTTACTTTCACAGCCGATGAGGCCATAAAGCATGGCTACTGCGAAGGGAAAGCCGAAAATGTAAACGAGGTTATGGAGCAAGCAGGAATCAAATCGTATACAATTGCTGAGTTTCGTTCATCGCTACTCGATCGCATAATTGGTTTTCTAACCAATCCATTTGTATCGGGCATACTTATAATGATTATTATTGGCGGTATCTACTTTGAACTTCAAACTCCGGGCGTTGGCTTTCCACTCGCTGCAGCAGCTATAGCAGCCATCCTTTACTTTGCGCCGCTTTACCTCGAAGGGCTAGTTGAACACTGGGAGATTATCATCTTTGTAGTTGGGGTTATTCTACTAATGGTTGAGATTTTTGCCATACCCGGATTTGGTGTCACCGGCATTTCGGGAATAGTGCTTATGGTAGCAGGATTAACCTTAGCCATGATTGATAATGAGATTTTCCGAGATCCGGTTAACTTTAACCTGATGACCATTCTTAAACCCTTTGGTATAGTTGTTTTGGCTGTATTTATTGGGTTGATTGGAGGCATAGCGCTAAGCCGTAAACTACTAACATCCCCCCTATTTCCTAATCTGGCCTTACAAAGTAACCTGAATAAAGAAGAAGGGTTTGTTGGCATTGATACAAAAATTAAGAACATGGTTGGTGCCGAGGGAATTGCCATTACTACCCTTCGCCCATCGGGTAAAATCCAAATAGGAAATAGTTGGTTTGATGCCGTTGCCGAATTTGGCTACATCGAAAAGGGGAGCAAGGTTAAGGTATCAAAGGACGAGTCGGGGCAACTTTACGTTGTTAAACTATAGTACTATGGAAAGTATTACCATTCGAGACTTTCAGCCTAGCGATTATGAAGGATTAAGTGAGCTTTGGCAGCTCACCAACCTTGGCAATCCTGCCCGAGGCGACAACCTGGAAATAATTCAGCAAAGCATTGACCTGGGAGGTAAGCTGCTTGTGGCTGTAAATTCGGATGGAATGGTAATTGGTACAAGCTGGATGACCTTTGATGGCCGTAGAATTCACTTACACCATTTTGGCGTCCATCCTAACTACCAAAGGCAGGGGATAGGAAAGATGCTTACCCGTGAATCGCTCAGGTTTGTCAAAGCCAAAGGCTATCAGGTAAAGCTCGAGGTACATCGCAATAATATTGCAGCCATTAACCTATACAAACAGTTCGGCTTTCAATACCTTGGCGATTACGATGTATACATTATCAGGGATTTGAATAGCATAAGCATTTAAAAGTCAACACATTCCTATAGAGGAATAAAAAATGCATCGATTTTTTTCGATGCATTTATTTTCTTAAAATCTATATCAGAAAACACCTTTACCCATTAGCGACTTACTGGATTGTTCATCATTGGCCGTTGAGTTTCCTTGAGCTTAAGTATCTCCTTAAGTTTTTCGGTTTCCATCCAAACCCTTGGGCGAGTTCTTAGCCCAACACCGGCACAGAACAGGTTAATGTTCTGTGAAACAATTGCTGCATCCATGGCAGCCCAAGTCATTTTTTGGCTCTCATCGCCTCGCTGAAAGCGGGCAACATCGGAGACAATCACAAGAAAAATAGGGGCTTTGGCAAAGTTTTGCTGCGAACCGGCAACTGCTGAACGGTAATCACCACTATTGATTAGAACTAGTGCATGAGCCTTGGCATCGTACAAAAATGCTCCCTTGCTATTTACAAGGTAAACATCAATATCCTGAGTGTTCATGGCAGTTGGGGCGGTTCGTTTGCCTTCGGCAGGACGGTTAATACCGTTTGCAGCCCACAGCAAATCGGCAATTTCCTGAAGGTCTAATTCCTGAGTATCAAATTCCCTAACCGAGGCACGGTTAGCAAAGGCTTCCATGATGTTTTTACCCTTAACCCGGCTGGGTTCGGGTAGTTTGGTAATGCTATCGTTTTGTCCGTTTGATGCCAACGATAACAAAACAGCCACTAAGAATGGTAACGTTTTCATCCGTGCAAGATATTTATATTATTAATTACTAACACGTTACTGTCTTGCTTTTATTAAACTTAATCGAGCGGATGGAACACCCATAGTTTGACTTCGTCGAGCTCGCAAAAAACGCTCGGTTGTTCATCTGTGTTTGTGCAAGCTGCCGTACATGGGTGTTTCATATCAAATAATTATTAACGATAAATTCGTTCCTTGTTAAGCGCCCTTCGGTATTCCGCCGCATTTCTGTTATGTTCCGCCAATGTTTGGGCAAAAATATGACGTCCAGAAAAATCGGGCGAAGCGCAGAAGTAAAGATAGCTATGTTTTTGCGCGTTTAGCACAGCATCAATAGCAATAACTGAAGGTATCCGGATAGGGCCAGGAGGTAATCCCCTGTGTTTATAGGTATTAAAAGGAGAGTCAACGGCTAAATGGCGGGTTAATACCCTTCGGATTGTAAAATCGCCAATGGCAAACTTAACCGTTGGGTCAGCCTGGAGGGGTATTCCCTTCCGTAATCGGTTTAAATAAACCCCAGCAATTATTGGCATCTCCGATTTAACATTGGTTTCTTCCTCAACAATTGATGCCAAAATTGCTACCTCAACCGGCGATAATCCAATTCCATCGGCTTTATGAATCCGGCTCTCGTTCCAAAAACGGTTATACTCCTTGTACATCCTATTGATAAATCCTAATGCATGGGTATTCCAGTAGAATTCGTATGTATTAGGAATAAACATTGCCATAAAAGTGCTAGGAGTGAAACCCCGATTAAACGCTACTGAATCGGAAGTAAACAGATTAATAAGCGAAACCGAATCGGCTTCAATCTGTGAAGAAATGCGTTGTGCTAGCTGTTGCCAGGTTCGCATGCCAGTAAAGGTTACCTTTACTGGCTTTTGATGTCCATACTTTAGCATTTTAACCATGGAGGAATTACTCATACCGGGCTTAAAAGCATAGCATCCGGGTTTAACAGATTTTTCGTAATCGTAGTATTGTGCCACCCTTTTGAACCTGTCGATACTTTTTAATACCTTATTATTAGCAAGAATATTTAGAACATCGTTATAGTTTGAACCTGTGGGAATATATATTAATGTCTCCTTTGGGACTGCTACATTGGGAGCACGAAACGTAAAATAGAGCCTTAAAAGGAGCAAAACTCCAATCGCTAATCCAACCAAGGCGATAACCAACCCAAACTTTACAAATTTCTTCATCTTCAAAAAAGTAATACTAAACTAAAATAAAAA
This sequence comes from Tenuifilum sp., assembly GCF_037481895.1. Classification (NCBI taxonomy): domain Bacteria; kingdom Pseudomonadati; phylum Bacteroidota; class Bacteroidia; order Bacteroidales; family Tenuifilaceae; genus Tenuifilum; species Tenuifilum sp. The sequence goes on along the minus strand of NZ_JBBFKU010000010.1, from coordinate 79,411 downwards.
AAAGCATCGAAATAACCATGTAGTTCGATGCTATATAATGTTAAAAGGAAATAGCTTTACATGAGTAAAGCAACTGCTTTCTTAATACGTTCAATGGATTCCATAAGCTTATCGTCCGATGTAGCATACGAAAGCCTTATGCATTCTGGTGAACCAAAAGCCGAACCCGGAACAACGGCAACATGTGCATGATTCAGAAGGAACATGGCAAGGTCATCAGAGGTTTTTATGGTTTCACCGTTATACTGCTTGCCAAGCAGTTCCGATATTTCAGGGAAAATGTAGAACGCACCCTGTGGCTTATTCAACTTGAAGCCAGGAATTGATGAGAAACCTTCATACATCAAATCGCGACGACGCCGAAAAGCCTCACGCATTTGGCGGGTGTATTCGCCATCGGAGTTAAATGCAGCAATAGCAGCTCGTTGGGAAATACTACAAACGCCCGATGTTTGCTGACCCTGTAGTTTCTCACATGCTTTGGCAATCCATTTGGCCGATGCCGAAAATCCTATGCGCCAACCGGTCATGGCATACCCCTTTGAAACGCCATTGATAATAACTACTCTATCCCGAATAGAATCAAACTGAGCAATACTCTCATGTTTGCCAATAAAATTGATATGTTCATAAATCTCATCGGAAATTACAATGATATTTGGGTGCTTCTCAATAATTTGAGCAATTGCCTTTAACTCATCGTAGGTGTATACACTACCCGTAGGGTTAGAAGGCGAACACAAAAGTAGGGCTCTGGTTTTAGGTGTAATGGCAGCCTCAAGCTGTTTGGGGGTAATCTTAAAATCGCTATCAAGCGAGGTTTCAATCACCACGCTTTTCCCCTCAGCAAGCTTTACCAGCTCAACATAGCTAACCCAGTATGGGGCAGGAACAATAACCTCATCGTCCTTATCAACAATACACATCAACACGTTTGAAAGGCTATGCTTAGCTCCACCCGAAACCACAATTTGGTCGGGCTGGTACTCGAGGTTGTTTTCACGTTTAAGCTTTCCACAAATAGCTTCCAGTAAATCCTTGTAACCCGCAACCGGTGTATAAAACGAAAAGTTCTGGTCGATGGCTTTCTTGGCAGCTTCCTTTACAAAGTCGGGGGTAAAGAAATCGGGTTCGCCTACGCTAAGGCTAATTACATCGATACCCTGTGCAGCAAGTTCGCGCGACTTTTTTGACATTGCAATGGTTTGCGACTCCTCAAGAGCTGCTATTCTGGCTGATACCTTTTCCATGGTTTAACGTTTTAGGGAATTCCAAATTGTTTTACTAATTTTAGAGTTTCAAAAATAAAGTAATTTGTCATTCATATACACCTAAACTGTCCAAAAACATTAAAATATGTTTGCCGAAATTCTGAAAATCACAATACCCGCACTTATGGTATTCCTGGCAGGATATCTTGCCTTGCGAACTCTTATCAAGAATGAAACTCAAAGGCAAAAGGCGGAATTAATGTTTAACACCATAAAGGTTTCACTACCGCTCCGACTTCAGGCATACGAGCGCTTAATACTCTTAATGGAGCGGATTTCGCCTGAATCAATAATTGTAAGAGTTAATAAAAAGGGGATGCTTGCTAGCGACCTACAAAGTGCGTTACTTGGAAACATCAGAGCGGAATGGGAGCACAACCTTTCCCAGCAGCTATATGTTAGCAATGAGGCATGGGAGATGGTTAAAAATGCTAAGGAAAACATTGTTAAGCTAATAAATATTTGTAGCGAAAAAGTTGCACCAAACGATAGCAGCTTCGATTTGAGCAAAAAAATTCTTGAAACTTACGCTGAACTTGAGATTAATCCCACCTCGCTGGCCATTGAATTTTTAAAGAAAGAGGTAAAGGAGATACTTTAAAACCTTGTTTAACCTATTTTTAGCGCCCTTTTAACAGCATGTGAAAAACCGGCTTCATCGTTTACCGGCACAACCTGAAATTTGTCCTTTAGCTCACCGGGTGCGTTTGAAACCACAAAAGCTTCACCGGCAAGGTTAAGCATATCAATATCGTTGTAATCGTTGCCTAAGGCCAACAAATTACAGGGCTGAATTCCGCCAATATAGCTACACAACCATTGAATACCTCCGGATTTTGAAACCCCTTCAGGAAAAATTTCAAGCCAAATTGACTTGCCATCGAGCGGGGAGGTTGCTCTTATAACCTGAACCCCGTTTAGCTTTTTGGAAATGGCATTGAACCTTTCAATATCATTGGGTAAAACGGCCAACACCTGCGAAGCAGGTCCTGGAAATGGCACACCAGTTATTAAGGGTTGAGAGTAATCCTTATAGAGGCTAATTCTTCGTTCAAAATCAGAGTTTAGTTTACCAGAACTGTGGTAGTGGAAACAATGATTTAAGGGAATTGGCTCATGAACCATAAAATCGGCATGCATTTCAACAAGTAGGGCAATTACATACTGAACAACTTCCGGTGAAAGCTGGTTGGCATGAATAATCGACTTATCGGACCAGCGCATAATTCCTGCTCCGGAAGAGAACAAAAGGTAATCGATGGGAAAATCGTCGGGCAAAACAGTTGATGCTGAAAAGGGTGAACGACCAGTAGCAATGGCACGTATGATCCCCATTTCGCCTAACCGGTTTAGGGATACCATATCTTCGTCGTTAAACTTATGGTCGGAACGCAGGAGTGTACCATCCAAATCGGTTACTACCAGTCTAATCATGAAATGCCTATATTTTCCGCAAAGATATTAAGGTTCCTGGAAAAGTTTAAAGCCACTATGGTATATGTGGTTTAAAAGTAATTTAGAGTTTAATAATTTATTTGTAAAACAATGATTGTCTTTATGTTAACCTCGAATCATTTACCAGAATAGTAATATTTTCCACTACTTCAATATTAAAACATCCAAAAGGAAATTTCGTATAAAAAACTAGAAAATAATGTGTTTTTTTAACGTTAAAATTTGGTTAAATCATTTTACATTTTGAACTTAATTTTTTATATTTAAGGTGTAAAAATCATTTTAAAACCCTGTAATTATGACTAAAATAATCACATTTAATGAGCTCAGGAGGGTTAAAGATAGCCTTCCTGATGGTAGCATGCAGGTAATTGCGGACAGGTTGAACGTTAATGTTGAAACTGTCCGCAATTATTTTGGTGGAACCAACTACAAGGATGGAGGTGCTGTGGGATTTCACCTTGAACCGGGGCCTGATGGTGGAATAGTAACCCTCGACGATACTACAATACTCGATATCGCCTATGAAATTATTGCCAAATCAAAGGAGATGGCTTAAAACAATTCTATCGAAATCACGTAAAAGCAGGAAAATTTTTCCTGCTTTTTTATTTACTTTGCATAAACTACATACAAACCATGGAAGAGTTACTCTCTAAAATTCATAGGATTGAGACAAAACACTTGTCGAACCTTTACCGCCACCTTGAGAGTATATTCACAAATGTGTCGTTACCCTCGCACAATCTGCAACACCATATTAGGGTGTGGTTACATTGCCGGGGTTTACTGATTGAACTGCATAAGGCTGGACTAACAATCACTGAACAGCTAATTGAAAATGCAATAATTGCCTGTTTCTTTCACGATGCTGGCCTAACCAAAACCCTCGACGAGCAACATGGGGCTGAGGGTGCCGAGCTATGCAAGCAATATCTCAGCCTCTTCCCAGATCTAACGGAATCGCAAAAAACACTGATTATAAAAGCTGTAGAGTTGCACGATGATAAATCGGTAAAGCAGCACCCGGTTACAAAGCCTGATGACATGCTCAACTTGGCTTTACTCGTATCCACCGCCGATGATCTTGACGCACTTGGATTTGTTGGCGTTTTTCGGTATACTGAAATTTACCTGAAGCGTGGCATTAGCATCGAACAGCTTCCACGCAAGGTTCTGGCAAATCTACGTAATAGGTTTACAAGTTTTACAAATGCATACTCCTCGCTACACCGTTATTCCGACAGGCAGAGGCAACGCTACCGCGAAATCATGGACTTTTTCACAAAACTTGAAGGTGAAATATCGCAAGGCATTACCTACCAGGATAGCGCATACGCAGTAGTAAATACCTTGCATGAACAGCTGGTAATTCAATCGAACAGCATTGAACAAACCATTGACTACGCTTTAAGCACACTAACCGCCAGTTACCCGTTAACCTTTTTCAAAAGGTTACAGTTAGAACATGAGGTTACCACTGCTATACCCATTTAAGGTTAAAGGGAATACGACAATAGTTTTGCTGTAAAACCATTACTTAATAAAAAAGTCGAGCATCAGCCTGTCATTCAAATAGGCTTGCAGCCTATCGCCAACATTAACAGACCCTACACCGCTTGGGGTGCCGGTAAAAAGAAGATCGCCAGTTCTGAAAGTTATGAATCGTGAAACGTACGAAATAAGCTCATCGTAGCCAAAAATCATGTTTGCAGTATTCCCTTGCTGTACTACTTTTCCGTTTACCTCAAGTCGAAAGTTTAAGCCATTTAAATCGCCCAGCTCCTCTTTGGGGATAAAAGTTCCTACTGGAGCAGAATAGTCGAACGCTTTGGATACTTCCCAGGGTAATCCTTTTGCTTTACACTCGCGCTGTAAGTCACGAGCAGTGAAATCGATACCAAGGGTTATGGCATCGTAGTAACGGTGGGCAAACTTTTGCTTGATACTCCGCCCTAATCTGTTAATTCGAAGCACAACTTCTAGTTCATATTGCAAATCGTTCGTAAAATCAGGATAAAAAAAGGGTTGATTATTGCGAAGCAAACAATTATCGGGCTTAATAAAGAATACCGGAACCTCAGGCACATCGGCATTCATTTCCTTAGCATGATCCCTATAGTTTCTACCAATGCAAATGATTTTCATTATGAGCAATTTTTTATGTCCATGAATGAGCAAAGCCAAACAAAGGTAGTTAGTTTGATGCTATTAAAAAAGGTTTTACTTTTGTATGTTCAAAAGTAAGTTCCATGGCTGATCCCATAACAAAGTCCACCCGCAAAAGAATACTTTTTATTGTAAATCCCATTTCTGGAACACGCGGTAAGGAAAGTATACTGCACACTATCAATAATACAATTGACAACGAGACATTTGAGCCCGAAATCCTTTTCACCCGAAAAAAGGGTGATGCCTTACAGATTATAAGTGAAAAAATTGCTGAGGGGTTCAAGTATTTTGTTGCAGTTGGTGGCGACGGAACGGTTAACGAGGTTGGCAGCGCCATTATAAACACCGATTGCGTAATGGGTATTATACCTTTGGGATCAGGCAATGGTCTTGCAAGGCACCTAAGAATCCCGCTTGATGCAGCCAAAGCGATACAGGTGATAAATAAGCTTAGGGTTGAATCAATAGACTACGGGCTCGTAAACGGGTTACCATTCTTTTGTACCTGTGGCGTGGGTTTTGATGCTCATATTGGTTACCGCTTTGCCAAAGAGAAAGGCCGAGGTTTTTTTAACTATGTTAAGGTGGCGCTAACTGACTTTATTAGGTATAAACCCAAGAAGTACAAGGTTAAAATTGATGGCACACAAAAAATGAAAGTGAAAGCCTTTCTTATTACGTGTGCCAACGCATCGCAATATGGCAATAATGCGTATATAGCACCAAATGCCGATATACAAGATGGGTTACTCGACATAGCCATTATGTCGCCCATAAATCTGCTTCAAGCACCTGCCATTGGTGCAATGCTATTCACCCGAACCATTAATAAAAGCACGGTTCTACAAACCGGTAAGGCCCAAAAGGTTGTAATAAAGCGAAAACGCGAAGATGTGGTTCACTTTGATGGTGAACCCATTATAATGGATAGAAAAATTAGGATTACAGTAGTGAATAAGGGGTTAAGGATTATTGTACCTTAACGACCATCCACATCGAGCAAACGGGTTTTCTTTCTGATAGTTCGTAAAGCCAGGTAAATTATGCCGACAATAATAAAGGCAATGAACCATGCCCTACCCCACGAACTTAGCTCAAGGAGTTTACCCCCATTTGAAACCACATCGTGTATGTACTGAAAAACAAAAAACAGTAGCACTAACTTGAAAAGCCCAATGCTCTCGCGCTTAATTACATTACGGATGGAAAAGTAATTGTTTGGTGAGCGCCACCTGAACCTGCGCGGAATAAAAGTGGGAACGCTATCGGCCCAATTGAGGTAATCCGAACCAAACTTGTTGCGTAGGAAAAATTCCTCGGCGTACATTATTCGTTCGTAGTAGAGCCAGTAAACTAAAAGAAAAGATATGACAAACCAGTAGCTCTTAGTAAGAAGAGCAAGGCCAAACCACATGAAAAAATTACCAAGGTAAAGCGGATGGCGGACTAACGAGTACATTCCTGAAGTGTTAACCGTATCGGCAACCTGCTCCTTGGTATTCCTTCCTGAAGTATTCTTAGGAGTGTAACCAATGGTAATAGCGCGTATAACCAGTCCAATAAAGCTCACCAAAAAGCAGGCAAAGAAGTAAAATGCATTATATGAATACTGCTTGGTTACCAGGAGGTAAACATAGTAACCTATACCTGCTAAAATTAAAAGCACCGGTAAATAGCTGCGATACCTAAAAAGAAAGTCGCCTTGGCGACGGAATGTTTCAATCAATGCCATACAAATCCATTTATAGAATACTGGCGTAAATATAGCATTTGTTAATATAGGTTAATACTGTGGGGCAAATTATTTTTGTTTCATTTTTAAGTAGATGTTAGTGAGAACCTTTTTGGTGTACAAGGGGAATTCACCATTCATCATCCATGAATAGTAGCTGGGTTCAGCCTTTAATACTTCCACAACAGCCTTACCTTTGTGCTTCCCAAAGTTAAATACCTCAACCCCTTTGTCATCGAGAATGATACGGCCAGCAAAATCGACATTGCGATTAAACGAACTGAACTCCGAAAGAAAATCGACATCGTTTTTTAACTCAGGATACCGTTCAACCTGAGCGCATAGGATTTCGAAGGTGGCGAGGGTATCGGCTTCGGCGCTGTGGGCATTCACCAAGTCCTTATCCAGGTAAAACTTGTATGCTGCAGCCAGGGTTCTCTTTTCCATTTTATGGAAAATGGTTTGAACATCGATAAACTTCCGTTTTTTCAAATCGATATCAACCCCAGCACGGAGGAACTCTTCGGCCAAAAGAGGTAAATCGAACTTGTTGGAGTTGAAACCAGCAAAATCGCAACCCTCAATATAGTTTGCCAACGATTTTGCTATCTCCTTAAAGGTTGGCGCATCTTTTACATCATCATCGGTTATTCCATGGACAGCAGTAGCCTCAGGTGGTATAGGCATTTCAGGATTTATGCGCCTAACCTTTGATTCCCGGTTTCCGTTAGGGAATACCTTTAGCACAGCAATTTCAACTATTCTATCCTTAACAACATCTATTCCGGTGGTTTCCAGGTCGAATACTACCAGCGGGTTCTTAATATTTAATCCCATTAATATTACCTTTATTAATAAAAAAACTTCCCCAAGCCAAGGCCGGGGAAGCTATTGAGTTTATTCCTAAGCACCAATCATCATTGGCATTAGAAGCATAAGGACATCTTCGTCGGGGTTTTCATTTTGGTGAGGGAAAATAAGCCCTGCACGCGAGGGATCGGACATGGAAAGTACCACCTCGGTTGAGGAAAGGTTTGCTAGAATCTCCACCAAAAAGGCTGATTTAAAGCCTATCTCCATTTCATCGCCTTGGTAATCGCAGTTTAAGCGCTCGTAAGCCGAAACGGAGAAATCAAGGTCTTGAGCTGAAACCTCGCACTGGTTCGATGTTAAGCCAAGCTTAATAAGGTTGCTGGCTGCGTTTGAATAGATTGAAACGCGACGAACCGAGTTGTAAAAATCAACCCTGTCAATAATCATACGGTTTGGGTTATCAACAGGAATTACGGCGCTATAGTTGGGGTATTCCCCTTCAACCAAACGGCAAACCAGGGTGTAACCGCTCATGGTAAAGCGGGCATTCTTACTATCAAACTCAACATTTACTGAGCCTGTTTCCTTTACAAGAATAGACTTTAGCAGGTTTGCTGGTTTTTTGGGAAGAATGAACGATGAAAACTCTTCAACCTGAACATCCTTACGGCGGTAGCGAACCAGCTTGTGTGAGTCGGAAGCAACAAAGGTCATCCCTTCGGTGGTTAGCTCAACAAATACACCGTTCATCACGGGGCGCATTTCGTCGTCGGCGGTGGCAAAAATGGTTTTGGTAATACCATTAAGCATAACGTCGGCAGCCACCTTTACACTAACTTTACTCTCTGGACTAAGCTCAGCAGGTTTTGGAAAATCATCGGCGGGTTGGCCAACAATGTTGAACTGGCCATTCTCCGAGTGAATAACAACCGCAAGGGAACCTGGGTCAATTTCGAAAGTAAGGGGTTGCTCCGAGAATTCCTTTAGGGTATCGATAAGAATTTTAAAGGGAATTGCAATTGAACCATCACCCATAACGTTATCGAGGGTAATTTTTGTTGTAAGTGTCGATTCAAGGTCAGATGCTGTGATTTCCAGCTCATTACCTTCCAACTTGAATAAGAAGTTGTCGAGAATTGGTAGGGTGTTCTTGCTGCTGATTACCCTGCTTACCACCGATAAGTGGCTCAGTAGCATGGTGCTTGATACAACAAATTTCATATCTCTGTAATTTAGTTAGTTCCTTTTACCTAAATTGATTATCCTTTAGCTGTCAAACAGTTAATTGTATATTTTAGTTTAAAAATTGAAAATCAATGCAATTCAAATCTCAAAAGGATTTCAATAATACAAAATTTTACTCTAATAACACACACTATTTTTCATAATTATTTACAAACACATCGATGGGGCATAGAACATAATGGAAGTGCAGATAGGAGCCAACCAAAAAACGGTTTTCCGATAGCTTTACCAGTAGACGATTTGGATTGTAACCGAGTTCTTGTCCCAGAATATTTGTAAATCCTTTACCGGTTATCCGGTAAAATGTGTATTCGTACGTTTTTCCGTTTAGCATTTTGAGCTGTAAGCTGGAAATTAAATTCTCAGGTATTGCAGAATTTGTTTCGGCCTTAGTAGGGTAATGCAACTTAAAATTATCGAGCGAGTAGTAAAGATTGCTAATGTTGGCAAGGTTGATGTTTGGCATTCTATTTCCAGCTGAGTTAGATAATGCTATTTGGTTTCCTCCCAGCTCAAGGGTGTATCCCTTTTCATTGTCAGGAAAAACAACCTTTATTTCTTCAATCGCCTCAACTGGCTCAGTAAACAGTTTGCCAGAAAGCCATTTATCGGGGTTAACCGAAAAGTATTCAACTAAATTATCAACAGCATTTGGCGATTCAATGTAGTAAGGGACTACCGAACCACTGTTCAGGGCAACAGGTTTATAGTTGAATTCAGCAATAGATGCAATTCTGTATTCCTTGCATAAGTGTTTACCTTTATAAATGAAAACCCCTATACCCTTCTCCTGAAACAGCTGGGTTAAATTGTCATCGGTTTTTAGCGTAGCGGGTGAAACAGCTGATATACTCTGCAAAATATCGATAAAATTACTTACAACAGCTGAGTCAGCAATAAAAAAATCATTTATAAACCAATTGCCATTTGATTTTGTCAACCTAAGAGTATCGGATTTCAAAACCAGCTCAATAGCAGTAATATGAGAACTATCATAGGAAAAGTCCGTTTGACGGTATTCCCTATACCAACTGGAAAAGTAGAATAGACCTATTCCAAAGGCTATTAGTAGTGAAAGAAAAAGAATCTTTTTACTTGACATCTGTAAAAGTATATTTCTTTCGTCTTACAAAATTCCAAATAATTCCAGCAACTAAAAGCATAAGCGATGGTAAAACCATGTTAATCAACTGCCAGTATAACCGCTCACTAACAACCCGTTTTCTGTCCAGCAGTCGAAGTTTTATATCTCTCGAACGCAAATAGAGCAGTCCATTATCGTCGCACAGGTATTTGACCATGTTCACCACCAACTCCTTGTTCCCGTAGGTTTGCTGGGTAAACCTGTCGTAACCCAACGGAATAACATAGGCACCATTTGGGCGACGCTGGACATCGTTTCGAATGATATCAGCATCGGCAACTACTATCATTTTGGTAAAACTACTCTTGTCAGCGAATTTGATAGTCCTATTTGGAAGTATTGCATTTATTGGGCGATTCCGAAAGTTGGACTTGAAAATCCCCTGCAATTCAAAGGCAACGGGAAGCATTGAATGCTGGAACTCGTAACGGGTAATACCCTTGCTTACCTGGTTTAGGTTGATTAAGGCGGGAATCTTCACAAGCTTAGTTTCCTTGGATGTAGATAAAAGTATCCGCTTTTTAACCTCGTCATTCATACCAACGGTATCAATTGGGCTAATAAATTTGGCCTGAATAAGGTTTAAGCCCTTAGTAATAGGGTTATCGGCTGGGGGTATGAGTAATGGATAGTAAAGCCAGGGTGCGGGAACAAAACGGGGCTCCTGCCCAACAAGGGCAGTATTTACGGGAATAACAGCACATTGAATGTCCTGAATCAGCAAGGGATTAAGTCGAACGCCATAGCGGAAAAGCATATCATCAAGGTTATGCTGATTCATAAAAGCCAGGGTAGATGCACCAGATGATAAGCTATCGATACTAACGTTAACGGGGTCAACGAACCATAGCACATGTCCACCCTGCATAATAAACTGGTCAATGATGAGCTTATCGGCCTCAGGCAATGGCCTGCCAGGCCCGGCAATAATAATAGTCTTGTAGGGTTTTAAGGCATCGGGGTCGCCATTTATTATCACTCTACTAACCTCGTAGTACTGATTCAGTTCACGCTCAATATCACCAGTTTCAAACTCATCGAGTTCGCCATGTCCCTGAATAAAAGCAATGCGCTGCCTGTTTTCTGTTGTTACACGGTCAATTGCATCAATCAAAGCATACTCAAAGTTTTGTATGGATAGGTTGATATTCTCATCGCCTGTAAGATTTGGGTTATTCCTTAAAAGATTAACCGCCAACTCCTTTCCCCTGTATGTAATTATACAACCCGGGAAAATGATGCGCTGAATCATTGCGCCCTCATTATCCTTTACATGAACGTTGGTTGGAACAAGTCCCTTGTCGGCCAACTGGCGAAACAATTGCTCCTGCTTTTTTGCCCCCGAAGCAGAGTATGGGTTGACAAATTCATACCGGATTTTTTTTCCGGCAATCTCTTGAAATTCGCTTAGGGTTTCTGCAAGGGCTTTTTTCATTCTAACAAAGGCAACCGGCAGTTCCCCATCGAGATACACTCTGATAACCACAATATCATCTAATCCCTGTAATACCTCTCGGCTAACGGGTTGTATGGTATACCTTTTATCTTCGGTAAGGTCGATTCGAAAGTAAAAAAACGACGATAGCACATTCACCACAAGTAGCATGAGCAGTAAAGCAGCGAATGTCTTGATATTTTTAATTTTTATATTTCCACTAACACTCATAACACTCCATTTTTGGGTTTTACCACCTGCGCGATTGAAGTTTTAAACGGGTAAGAGCTAAAACAACTGACGATATGGATAAAAAGTAAACCACATCGCGCGAATCAATAACACCCCGGCTAACCGAACTGTAGTGCTCACTTATGCTAAGAGTCAGCAATGCCGACCGCGCCCACTCCATGGATTGAAGTTCGGCTACCCAGGCTAATCCATCGTAAAAAACGAAGCATAATGCAACAGCCGAAAGAAATGCAACAATCATATTATCGGTTAAACTCGAGGCAAGAAGCCCAAGAGCTGCATAGGCTGATGCTAAGAAAAATAGTCCGATGTATGAGCCCCAGGTTGCAGCCCAATCCAGATTTCCGGAGGGATTCCCCAAATTTGAAACGCTATAAACAAAAATGAATGTGGGTACAATAACTATGGCAACAAGCACCAATGACGCAAAGAACTTCCCCAGTACCATTGCGGTGTCGGAAATGGGTCGAGTAAGAATTAGCTCAATGGTACCTGTTTTCTTTTCATCGGCAAACATACGCATAGTTGCCGCAGGCACAAGAAAAAGGAAAAGCCATGGTGCAATGTAGAACAACGACTCTAATGTTGCATACCCTGAATCGAGTATGTTTGTGTAACCGGGCAGCACCCAAAGAAACAAACCAGTTAAAACAAGAAAAATAATTGCAATAACGTATCCGGTTAACGATGAAAAAAAGTTCTGCAGCTCTCTAATAAAAATTGCCTTCATAGATGCTTGTGTTTTAGGATAAAATTACTGTAACACATCAAAAGGCTTAACCTCAAGGGTGTCGGGTTTTAAGGAATCAAGGTTAACCTTGGAAATATCAATAATATGGACATCCTTAAAGTAAAACTGGATTATCTTATCGTATGGGAAACCGCGTTGGGCCATAGCCAATGCGCCATCCTGGCACATTCCCACACCATGACCGTATCCTTTACCCGAAAGACGAACCTCTGATTTTCCTGCTGAAACCGTAAACCAGGCAGAACGCAACTTAAAATACTTCCGAACGGCAGTTGTAGCGATATTTACACCTAAAACAGTATAGTATTTAGGCCTCTCCTTGGGGTAAAAGTTAAGGTTATCGCGTGTTACCTTAGCGGTGTCAACCCCTTGCTGAGCAAGAAATTTTTTCCATTCGGTAAGAGGTATTGTTCTTTCCCAGCGAGCGTTAGGTGCCGATGTGCAATACCTATCGTTTACACTCCTTAGGTAGGGCAATGCCTGAATCCAAACATCCTCGGAGTTTGCTGTTTGTCCACCACAGTTTGCGTGAAATGCAGCGCTAATTGGCTTTAAAGAGGAATCAACAACAATTAAACCCTTTACATCAAGAACTGCATCGTAAATTTCTTGAAAAGCCTCAGGCCTTCCCTTGTATGCCTGACAGTGCTCCTGATCGCAAAGGTTAAAACCCTCCGACTGGTGTTTATCGATATGGGTAACAGTAAAAGTTCGGGCAAGTAAGGCTTGCGCCTTATACAATTCGGGTTCCTTATTCGGACCGGTTTCAGCAAGAACAACAGCTGCAATATACTTTTCGCGATCAATTATGTTGACCGCCATAATACGATTAAACTCAACGTAAAAGGTAATATTATCGTCGTACAAGCGAGCCGGTTTTGCAGGAATTATTGGCTTAAGGCGAAAAACATCATCGCCGGTTTGGCCAATAAGCGAGACCCGCTTGTATGAACCAAAGCTTTGGTTCTCGTCGCGCACCAGAACAGAATCGCCTTGACGGCTAATGTACAGTATTTGTAATGGCTTAATTGTAATGATACTATCGCCAAGTACCATGCTGTACTCACCCTTAGTGGGTGTAACAAGTATTGTATTTAAATTAGTATCGTTAAAAACGCTTATGCTTAACTTTTGCGAGTTCGATAGGAATGGCAGAAAAAGCAGAAACGAAAACAGAACTACTCTCATAAGCAAGAATTTAAGATGATTTTATCAAATCCACAATCCTTTTACCCACCCGTTCCGATGCACCCATCTTACCAAGTTTCTCCTTGAGCTGGCCATAAAGTTCCAGCTGACGATCTCGTTCCGGATTGCCGGGTAAAAGTTTTTTGGCCTCGGTGTAAAGACTATCTGGTGTTAAATCGTACTGTTTCAACTCCCTAACAACCTCAAACCCCATGTTCAGGTTCACCAGTGAGATATACTTCACCTTAATAACCATCCAGGCAATTAGCATGGAAAAGAAGTTCCCCCTATAACAAACCACCTGCGGAACGTTCAGTAGCGCCGCCTCAAGCGTTGCTGTCCCGGAAGTTACAAAGGCAAGTGTTGAGCATGAGAGCAACTGGTAGGTTTGACCAAACACCACACTTACACCAGTATCACTAATATAAGGCTGGTAAACACTATAATCCAACGATGGTGCTCCGGCTATTACAAATTGATACTCGGGAAATCTTTTGGTAACATTCAACATTACAGGCAAATTGTAGCGTATTTCCTGCTTCCGGCTACCTGCAACAAGTGCTATTATTGGTTTTTGAGGTAATCCATTTTTATCACAAAAATCACTTAAAGGGATTGGATCAGTAAGTTTGTTAGCAATGGCATCAATTGAAGGATTGCCCACGTAAACCGGGTCAATGCCTTTACCCCTGAAATAATCAATCTCGAAAGGGAAAATTACAAAAAGTTTATCGACAAAGCTTTTCAGCTTCTCAACACGCGACTCTTTCCATGCCCAAACCTTTGGTGCGATGTAGTAAAACACTCTAAACCCCGATTGCTTTGCAAATTTGGCAATACGAAGGTTAAAACCGGGATAATCGACCAGAATCACTACATCGGGCTTATACTCAACTATACTTTGCTTACAGAGCGTCATGTTAGCCTTTATGGTTCGTAGGTTAAGTAAAACCTCCAAAAAACCCATAAAGGCCATATCGCGGTAATGCTTTAAAAGGGTACCACCCTGCTCTGCCATTAAATCACCACCAAAGAAACAGAAATCGGCATCAGGATCATTATTTTTAATACCCTTCATCAGATTTGATGCGTGTAAATCGCCCGATGCTTCGCCTGCAACTATAAAGTATTTCATTTTATCTACATAAAACGCATGAAAACAATTATTAAAGCAAGAATTATGGTGCTACCCAGTACACCCTGAGCGGCCTTTAGCCTATCGGTCCAAATAAATACAAAAAACAGGCCAAGGTTGGGTAAAACGGCAAGCGATAATGCTCTGGACAAATCGCCTCGTACGTTTAAATATCTAATAAAATCGACAAACTTAAAATCGCTGGCAAGCGATAAATACATAACTACCAGTGTGATGACAGGCAGCAAAGCTCCAAGCAGGTATCCATGCCACTGTTTACTTATTTTTTTCTGCATGCGAAATTACAATTTGGTCAAACCGCCACGATTTTATACGATCGAGTTCTTTGTAATCGGTCAAATCAACATGAACCGGTACAATTGTGATATACCCCTCGTTTAGCCAGTACTCATCGGTATCGGTTGCGTTGGGTTCCTCATTCAGGAAGTATCCGGTTAACCAGTAGTAATCAACACCTCTGGGATCGGTTCGCTTTTCAAACTCCTCGCGCCAGGTGCCTTTATTTTGGCGTGTAACCTTTACCCCTTTTACTGATTTTAAAGGCAGAACAGGAACATTCACATTGAGACATGAGCCTGGAGTTAACCCATTTTCAAGTACGTTTTTAACTATAAACCTTCCATACTCAATAGCAGCAGTAAAATCGGGGTTTTCGTCGTAATCAAGAATAGAAAAACCAATGGAAGGTACACCGTACAAGCATCCCTCAATGGCTGCAGCCATGGTGCCACTGTATATTATGCTAATGGATGAGTTTGAGCCATGGTTAATACCCGATACTACCAGGTCGGGTAACTTACTTGTAAACAGCTGGTTCATGGCAAGCTTCACGCAATCCACCGGGGTGCCGTTAACGGAGTAGAAGTCAACGTCGTCGGTACGTTTGTGTTTTTTCAACCTCAAGGGAGTTTTAATGGTTATAGCATGCGACATGCCGGAATGCCCCTCCTCCGGAGCAACAACCACAACATTCCCAAAGGGTTTTACCATTTCAACAAGTGCTTCAATACCGGCAGCCCTGAATCCATCATCGTTGGTTACAAGTATTGTTGGTCTTTTCAACTCACCGTTTCCCTCAAACATCCTTTTCTGATTTGTGTTAATTGGCAAAGATATAATTTTTTAGACAGTAAAACTCCCCTGCCGGCAGGGTTGTTTTGAGTTTTGCAAATATTAACGTCAAACAATAATTCTTTGTTGTTTACCTCATTCGTGCATCAAAGCAATAAAAAAGTTCGGCCGATTTTTCCTGTGGCCGAACTCCATAAAGTATTAAGTCAAAGCACTAAAAATCCATTCTTCGAGTAATTACTCCGGGTATTTTAACCAGTTCGTCGTGTAATTTTGCTTGGTCATCGGCGGGGCCAGTAAGCTCAAGTAGTATTAATCCCGAGGAACTGCAGTAGTCGTCAGAAACCTCGTGTAAACCCAAACGGGTTTTAATTGAGCACCCGTAACGGGTTAAAATCCTTTGAACCTCGCCGGCCTCCTTAATTCTATCGGTAATTTTAATACCTAAAATTGTGTGGTTGTTTTCCATAGCTAACAGGGTTTTGGTTTCCATAAATTTAGGTTAAAAATTGAAACATTTCAAGTGAGATTTGGTTAAATTTATGTGATTTAGGTGCAATTTTTGTGGTAAAAAACTTACCTTGCAAGCTCACTGTTTAAAACTAAAAAGTTTAAATAAAATGAATAGAAGTTATTCTATTTCAATCCTTTTGGCACTTACGTTCATTGGTCAAATTGCTTATGGCCAATACTTTGGCAGAAATAAACCCATCTACAAGAATTTTAAGTTTTCCGTTTACCAAACCCCAAATTTTGAGGTTTACCATTACCTGAAAAACGATAGTTTACTTAATGTCATATCGCTTTCAGCTGAAAAGTGGTACGACAGGCATTACCAGGTTTTCAGGGATTCCATTAAAACAAAAAACCCAATACTGCTCTATAACGATCATGCCGATTTCCAGCAAACCACGGCAATATCGGGGAGCGTTGGAGTGGGAACTGGTGGTGTAACAGAGGCCCTGAAAAACCGTGTAATCTTCCCAATAACGGAAACGTGGCAGCAAACCGATCGCGTTCTTGGGCATGAGCTTGTGCATGCTTTTCAGTATAACTCTTTGATTAATGGCGATTCCACTTCGCTCAACTCAGTTCGGAACCTTCCTCTCTGGATGGTAGAGGGCATGTCCGAGTACCTATCGCTGGGCACATACGACTACCAAACGGCAATGTGGATGCGCGATGCTGTAATTAACGATAGGTTTCCCACCCTTGAGGATATGACCTACTACCCCAACAAGTACTTCCCATACCGATGGGGACACGCATTCTGGTCGTTTATTGGGCGAACATTCGGTGATAGTTTAATAAATCCAATATTTAAGGAAACCGCAAAGCGGGGTTACAACTTTGCACTCATACGCTACCTTGGGTTGAACGAGCAATCGTTCTCAACTCTCTGGAAATCGGTTTACTATGACTATTTTAAGCGTACCATGCCCGATACGGTTGAAGATCCTAACGGAACCCGAATTCTGTTTGAACGAAATGCCGGTGAAATAAACATTTCACCATCGGTGAGCCCCGATGGGCGATACGTAGCCTTTTACTCCGAAAAGGACCTCTTTTCAATTGACCTCTACCTGGCTCATGCCATAAGCGGGAAAATAATAAGAAGGTTATCGAGCATAGTGCACGATAATGAGATTGATGCGCTTAACTTCATTGAGTCGGCCGGGACTTGGTCGCCCGACAGCCGAATGTTTGCCTTTGTTGGTTTTAGCAAGGGTAAAAGCAAATTGATAATTGTTGATGTTTTTGATGGTAAGCTCGTTCAGGAATTCACCATACCCGGTGTTCCATCGTTCAATTATCCCGCCTGGTCGCCCGATGGCAGTAGCATTGTGGTATCAGGACTTGTAAATGGGGTTAACGATTTATACCAGTACGATTTAAGGACAAAAAAGGTTGACCGCCTCACCAGTGACCCCTGGTGCAATATACATCCTGCTTGGTCAAGCGATGGCAAAACCATTGTTTTTTCAACCGATAAACCCTCACAAACATCAGCTAACGGAGAAACAGGGTATAACCTTGCCACATTAGATGTTGAGACCAAAACAATTAATGTTTTCGACATTCTCCCCGGTGCCGATAATGTAAACCCAATGTTTTCAGCCAACAACAAGGAAATTTACTTCCTTTCAAACTGCGATGGTTATCGTAACCTTTTCAGGTTTAACATTGAAAGCGGCGAGGTTTACAGGATGACAAGAATTTTAACCGGTATTTCGGGAATGACACCACTTGCACCAGCCATGAGCGTAGCCCGTGAGAACGATGAGGTGGTTTACTCCCATTTCTTCAAAAGCAAGTACTCTATTTATACTGCCGATAGCTCCGATTTTAAGCCAGTTAGAATAAATCCATATCATGTTGATTTTAGCGCTTCCATTCTTCCTCCCGTTAATAGGGCTACTGAAGGTTTAGTTGATAAAAACCTTTCGGACAGGAATCTTCCAATAAATTTGGTGGACTCTTTTAGAATGATTCCATTCAAACCCAAATTCAAGCTCGATTACATATCGAATATCGGCATGGGTATAAGCACATCGCCTTATGGAACAGGAATGGCAGGCGGGGTAGAGATGCTTTTCAGCGATATCACCGGAAAGAACATGGTGTATACCGGATTATCGCTTAATGGGGAGATATACGATTTTGGCGGCCAAGTGGCATTCCTCCAGCAAAAAAAGTATATCACTTGGGGTGTAACAGCCTCCCATATCCCTTACTCTTTCGGACAATACGGGTACGATACTCTCCACAGGCAAATAAATGGTGAGCCTGTAATAGTTGAAGATTTTCAGCTCATTCAGATACGAATGTTTGAAACCGCTACGGGACTACTTTCATATTTTCCCTTGTCATCCACTCAGCGATTTGAGCTAAGTGGGTCAATAGCCCGCTACTATTACAGAGCCGATATCTACTCAAACTACTACATTGATGGCTACTACTACGGTTCCGAACGCAAGAAAGGGGAAGTACCACCGGGCTTTTGGTTACAACAATCGAGTTTAGCATATGTATACGATAACTCCGACTTTGGGATAGCCTCGCCCATGCGTGGTCACAGGATGCGGTTCCAGATTTCAAGAACCCTTGGGGAATACAACTACTGGGGTGCCTTAGCCGACATGCGTAAATATATATTCCGTAAACCGCTTAGCTTTGCTTTCCGCGCCCTATACTACGGCCGATATGGCACTTCCATAAGCGATAACATACTATACCCGCTATACATTGGCTACCCGTGGTATGTTAGGGGATACGATAGCAATTCATTTATTAACTATGGTCAATCGGGCAATGTAACCATTGACCAGCTAACCGGTAACCATATAGCGGTTGCAAACTTTGAAATACGAGTTCCCTTTACAGGCCCTGAGCGCCTGACCTTAATCAAATCGGGTACATTGTTTACGGAACTAGCATTCTTTACCGATGCAGGTATAGCATGGACAAAAGAATACCCGCCAAGTTTAAAATGGAAACCCACCTCCATAAACGACCGAACACCCTTTGTAAGTTCAGGGATTAGCCTTAGGATAAATCTGTTCGGAATGCTTATTCTGGAACCTTACTATGCAATACCCTACCAGCTAGGCGGATTCAAGGCGGCAAACTGGGGTATCAACTTTATTCCCGGGTGGTAATGCTAAACCACCCGGTTTTTCCATCGCCCAGTTCTTAAGTAAATAATTGAGATTACTGTAACCATAATACCATATAGCACCTCCGAAGTCCAAACTAAGCTTAAGGATTTAGCTAATATTATTGCGATAAGGTAAGCCCAGCCTAAGTAAAATGTAAGTGTAAACACCTCAATGGCAAACGATACCTTAGTGCTACCGGTACCTGAAACACCATTGAAGCTGATAAAGGCCGAAGCCATTGTTAAAGCAGCTATTGCGATTACTCTAATAACAGGTAGGGTGGCATTAATTATGTGCTCATCGTTAGTGTATATCTTAATAATACTATCTCCCAGCAAAAGAATCAGAGCCGAAAGGACAAAAACTGAGGCTAAAGTAATGACCATTACTTTTACAACCAGCTTTACCACCTGATCCGACTTACCTTTCCCAATATGTTGACTTACAAATGAGTTGGTAGCCGAGGCAAATCCCCAAATTGGTATCATAAGGATAATGTAAATGCTTCGAACTATGTTGGAGACAGCAAGCGGGGTTTCACCCATTTTTTCAATTATAAGGAAGAAAACAAACCATACAAAAATTGATAGTGAAAATTGAAGCATCAAGGGCCAGGATATATCAAGTATTGACTTCAATAACTTTTTTGAAAACGATGAAAAGTTGAATAGCTTATACTTACTAACATTCATTCTGCTTATGTAAACAAGTAAGAATGTAGCCCCTGCAATTTCGGCAATAACCGATGCTAGGGCTGCCCCTCTAACACCCATTAGGGGTAGTCCAAAGTTACCGAATATCAATCCGTAATCGAGAACAATGTTTACAAATACTGTAATGAACGATGTAAGTGTAATCACCTTTGTACGAGTAATTCCAATTAGAAATGCGTTCAATGAGTATGTGAGAAAAGCAAAAGGTAGCCCAAATAGCCTATACCCAAAGAAAGAACTTGCAGAATTGCATACAAGATTTGACCTAACAGCAATACTAAAAAAAGCCGGATAAAGAGCATGTGCAAATAGCATTATAAGAATAGCAAAGGTGCCGAGAGTAAAAAGTAAATGCTCAACTACACGGCCAACAGCCTCATTTGCACCCTCGCCTACACGCCTTGCCACAATAATTTGGCCACCCATGGCCATTCCCCAGCCCAACATAAGCATAACATGGTAAAGCAGCCCCCCCAGAACACCTCCACCTAATGCAATCTCACCAACTCGTCCCAGAAAAGCCGTATCGGTTATGTTCAGAATATTTTGGGCAAAGCTTCCTAAAATTATGGGATATGCCACCCTCCAGATTTCCCTGTAGGAAATATTGAGTTTCATTGGAAAATATTTGTGTAAAAATACAAAAAGGCAGGAAACTCCTGCCTTTTATTGAACCCTTTGCACTATAAATTATCGTCGAAGTATCGTATAATTTTATCAATCAAATGCACCCTATCCTTACCCATTACATTATGGTCGTGTTGGGTATACATAAAGAAATCAACCTGTACACCATTTTTAATAAACTCATGAATTAAGGTGAGGCTATGTTGCGGAACTACCGTTTTATCCATATCGTCATGAATAATAAGAAGCTTGCCTTTCAGGTTTGTAACATAGTTCTTAAGGTCAGCTTTCTTGTATCCATCTGGATTCTCATCGGGAGTATCCATGTAACGCTCACCATACATCACCTCATAGAATTTCCAGTCAGTAACCGGACCACCAGCAACACCAACCTTAAAGTGGTCGGATGCTCTAAGCATCATGGTTATTGTCATAAAACCACCAAAACTCCACCCATGAACCCCTAACCGAGTTGAATCAACATAAGGAAGTGATTTTAAGTAATTAACTCCTACAAGTTGATCGCCAAGTTCAACCGAACCCAATTGCCTATGAATAGTTTGCTCAAATTGAGCGCCACGGTTCGAAGTGCCACGATTATCGAGTGTGAAAAGAATATAGCCCTTGTTAGCCATGTAGCACTCCCAAAGCCTTGCGCCTCCCATCCAGCTATTGGTTACCAGCTGCGAATGTGGCCCCCCATAAACGTATATTACAACTGGGTACTTTTGTGTAGAATCGAAATTTACTGGTTTTATAATTCTTCCATATAAAGTAGTTCCATCAGTTGCGGTAAGAGTGATTAGGTTTGGCAACGAAACATTATAGCCAGTGTATGGGTTTGGCGCATCAATTAACTGTTTTACCAGTTTACCCTTAGTAGTGTGCATTGCAACCCGATTGGGAACTGTTATTGAGCTATAAAAATCAACAAAATACTTATAACTTGGACTAATCATGCAGCGGTGAGTCCCTGAGCCCGTTGTCAACTTTGTAATAGAGCCATTTTTAGTTGAAACAGAGTATAAGTGCCTATCCAATGGGCTCTCCTTGGTTGACGTAAAGTAAATCAAGCCATTCTTAAAGTCCGTGGCATCTATACTTGTAACCTCCCATTCCCCTCTGGTGAGCTGTTTAACAAACTTACCATCAGCCAAATACAGGTAAATATGATTCCATCCATCGCGACGGCTAAGCCACAAAAATGAGTTACTGTCAATGAACAAAGGCGGTTCAAGTGGTTCAACATACTTACTACTGCTCTCCTCAAACAGGGTTAACTCAAAATCGCCAGTGCTTACGTTGTAACGATTCATGCACATGTGGTTTTGTTCCCTATTCAGAACAGCAATCAGTATGGAACGCTCATCCGGAGTCCAAGCAATATTGGTCAAGTACTGCTCACGGGGTTCACCGGTTTTTAGTTCAACCGTTGAACCGTTTTGAGTATCATAAACCCTAACGGTTACCACATGGCTTTGCATGCCAGCCATAGGATACCGAATGTTCACCAACTCGCCAACACGCTTTGAGATATCAACCAATGGATATTTGGTAACCATACTCTCATCCATGTGGTAATATGCCAGATATCGTCCAGAAGGCGACCAAAACGTACCCTTGTTAATTCCAAACTCATTTCGGTGAACACTCTGCCCGTTAACAATTCCATCAGTAGTATCGTTTGTTACTGTAATAACCTCACCCAGAGCGTTTGCAAGGAAAAGGTTGTTACCAATGGTATATGACATCCACCTGCCATCAGGGCTAAACTCGTGGTTTTCAGAATTATCGGCCACAAGAAACTTTGACGCAATGCTTTTGGTTACAGGGTTATACAACACAAAGTAGTTACCTGCCATGAAGCGGAGCTGCTTGCCATCGCCCCACGCCGATGGTACCCTTTTTAGAGGCTGGAGGCTATTGGCCATAAGAGCCTCATTTACTTCCGATAAGGTAACAGCTCGGTTTTTCTTTGAATCAGTAACATTGACAATGATTAAGCTGTCGTTGCTAACAAAGGAATACTCATCGGTTCCAGGCAACCAGCTAAAACCGGGTAGGGTTTTAGGGCGAAACTCCGTACCCTGGCGCAAAACAGCCTGCTCCAGAGTAAGTTCCTTTTGCCCAAAAACTGTAAATACCAGTGTAATAATCAAAAAGGTTGAAAAAAATCTTTTCATATCTAAAATTTTTAGGGATTGCACTATTGAAATTTAAGCTAAAATAGTTAACTTTATTGTTTAAATTGATACTAAAAAGTTTGTATGGTTTAAAATGTAAAGCAGAAACCTACATATTTCAACATTTGTGGTATTTTTGCTTAGTAAACATTTCGTTAAAAAGCTATTTTTCTTTTATGATTGAAACACTGACAATGAGCTTACGATTACCCAAATCAAAATTAGCCCTAGTACTTATAAGCGCTTTTTTAGCATCCTGTAAACCCTCACCCAAACAGGATAACGAAACAACCCAACCCACAGCCGATACGCTATCGACACTGGTTAAGGTTGAAAATGCCATTTTCCCAATTCCTTCGCCCTGGCAGGTGGTTAACCTGATTCAAAAGAACAACATCCCATTCAATGAATCATGCATTAATAGTACAAAAAATTATCAGCGCTACACTACCTCTTTTAAGCAAGCGGTAAACCTTGGTATTTATGGTACCGACTTAAGCTACCTAAACATATACGATAAAACTCAGGAGTCGCTCCAATACCTAGGTGTAATAAAAAAGCTAAGTGAGCAGCTAAGAATCACTGAATCGTTCGACGAAAAGATATTTGAAAGGATTGAGAACAATATCGAAAATAAAGACTCACTGATAAAAATAATATCGGATACCTACGCAAGTTCTGATTTGTACCTGAAAAAGAATGAACGTTACGATATAAGTGCATTGGTTGTAGCTGGTTGTTGGGTGGAAAGCCTGTTCATTATGACAAAAATTGCCCAGGAGCACAATGATAGAGAGATTATTAACCGTATTGGAGAACAAAAACACCCACTCGATAACCTGGTTGAGCTGTTAACGCCGTTCTACTATAAATCAACCGAATTTGCCAATTTGCTCGACAGCCTTATTGACCTTGCCTATGAGTTTGATGGGATAATCTACTCCTACACATACCGCGAACCAATTGTTGACGAGGCAAATAGGGTTATAACCATTAGAAGCCAATCGCGGGTGGTAATGTCAGAATATCACCTTAAAATTATCAGCAAAAAGATTGAGCAAATACGCTCTTCGCTAACCGAATAAATATTCCAATATGCAGCGCATAGTAATCATATTAACCCTAACACTTTTCAGCCTAAACTCATTCTCACAGATTGAGCAGCTAAAAAAAACATGCTCTATCAATTTCCCATCGAACTACATAAGCGATGGGCAGGAATACTTTGCAGCCCTTAAACCCGACCAGCGGATTGAGTTTAGAACAACCTTTTATGCCGATAATACTTATAGAATATCGGCCTGCACTAATGCCAAAAAGGGAAAACTGGTTTTTACCGTTTACGATACAGAAAAGAACCTACTGTTTACCAATGAAAGTTTCAACTACTCCCCTTTCTGGGATTTTCGGTTTACATCAACAGTAACCTGCATAATTCAGGTAGATGTTAAAAATCCCCAATTCATTCCTGGCTACGTAATGCTACTAATAGGCTTTAAGCAGTAAATTCCTGTAAACCATGAGCGAGTCGATTCTAAAAGCTCTCATGCAACTTTTTGCAATTATTGCCCGCCCGGTTTCCCTGGACGAGAAGGAGAATAACGATTATGCCGACCGGCGAAAGGTTGTGGAAGAGTTCTTGAGGAATCAGCTTAATATCGACCTGGTTAAAGAGTACCTCAAGGTTTTTGACTACTACTATAACCTTTACCAGGAAAAGCAAAGCGAAAAAAGCAAGTCAAAAAAAAGAACATCTTCCAGCTCGGTTAGGGTTCTTAAAATATGCTCCCAAATAAATGAGGAACTACAGCAACAACAAAAAATTGTTGTACTAATCAGGCTGCTTGAATTTGTAAAACCTGACGAAGGCGAGGTTACTGAACAGGAAATGGCTTTCATAAGCACTGTGGCTGAAACCTTTTACGTTCCTGAGAACGAGTTTCAAAACCTTAAGGATTTTGTGCTCTCTGGTTTCGATTCAGTAATCCCGCACCTGAATATCTTGCTTATAAACGACTCTAAAGAGCCTCCCTATGACGATTTGAGGCACCTTTACGCCGAAGGCCTTCATGAACCCATAAAAATTCTTTTTGTTGAGTCGGCAAATATCTTTTTCCTACGCTACAATGGCTTACACGAGCTTTACCTAAATGGGCACTTGCTGGTTAAGGATAAAATTTTTGTTTTAAATAACGGTTCATCAATCCGAAATTCAAAGATAAAGCCAATATACTTTAGCGATATTGTTGGCCGCTTTGTTCAGGATAAGATTAAAGAGAAAATCGTTTTTGAGGCCATCGATATCGAATACCGATTCAAAAGCGGCAAGATTGGGTTGCACCCCATGTCGTTTGTTCAGGAGAGTGGCCACTTGGTTGGGATAATGGGCGCATCGGGCGCCGGTAAAACCACTCTACTCAACGTTTTGAACGGGAGCGAGAAGCCAACAAAAGGGAGTATCCTAATTAATGGCATTGACATACACAACCAAAAGGAACTGGTTGAAGGACAAATAGGATTTGTTTCGCAGGACGATTTACTGATTGAGGAACTAACCGTTTACCAGAACCTATACTTTAACGCCCGCCTTTGCTTTGATAACTACACCCATGAGCAGCTCGAGGCTGCTGTAAACCAAACCCTACAAAACCTTGGGCTATATGAGATCAAGGATATGCGGGTGGGTTCACCCCTAAACAAAAAGATTAGCGGTGGGCAACGCAAGCGACTTAACATTGCGCTGGAACTCATCAGGGAACCGGCAATCCTTTTCCTCGATGAACCTACCTCAGGATTAAGTTCAAGGGATTCCGAGAACATTCTTGACCTCCTAAAGGAACTAACGCTTAAAGGCAAGCTGGTATTTGTGGTTATCCACCAACCCTCGTCGGAAATTTTCAAGATGTTCGACAGGTTACTTATACTGGATACAGGTGGATACCTTATTTACAATGGCGATCCCATTGAATCCATTATCTACTTCAAATCACGAGTACAGCAGGCCAACTGGAACGAGAGCGAGTGCCCCGTTTGCGGTAACGTAAACCCGGAACAAATTTTCAACATAGTTGAATCGAATGTGCTCGATGAGTACGGAAACCCAACCAGAGCAAGAAAGATAAGCCCTTTTGAGTGGAACGAGTACTTTAAACGATTTGCCCCCGAAAACCCTACCCCTGATACACAACCAAAGTCACTCCCTCAAATTCACTTTAAAATTCCTAACTGGGTTAAACAGCTTCGAATTTTTGTAAAGCGCGACATTTTAAGCAAGCTGGCCAATAGCCAGTATATGATAATTAATATCTTTGAAACGCCTCTACTTGCTTTACTATTAGCCTATATCATAAAGTACTACAACGTTGACGTATCAAATAAGCTTGGCTATACACTCCTAGAAAACAGCAACTTACCGGTTTACCTATTCATGTCAGTTATAGTAGGGATTTTTGTGGGGTTAACCGTAAGCGCTGAGGAGATAATAAAAGATAGAAAGATTCTGAAACGCGAAGCGTTCCTGAACCTGAGCTGGTCGAGCTACCTTATGTCAAAAGTTACCATACTTCTGGGCATATCAGCCTTTCAAGCCCTGATGTTTGTAGCTATTGGCAACAGTATAATGGAAATTAAAGGGATGTACTTTGAGTACTGGCTAGTTCTTTTCAGCACATGGTTCTCAGCAAACATGATGGGGTTAGTAATATCGGATAGCTTTAAAACGGTAGTTACCATATATATTCTTATACCTTTCCTTGTAATACCACAAATAATACTTAGCGGTATCATTGTTAAGTATGAGAAACTAAACCCAACCATCTCCTCGCCAAGTAAAATACCAATTTACGGGGAACTAATAGTATCCCGATGGGCCTATGAAGCCTTGGCAGTATACCAGTTCAAGGAAAACAGATACATGAAGCCGCTTTACCGTTTCGATGAAGCAATGAGCTTATCGGACTACAAGCGTAACTATTGGCTAAAATCAATTCAGAATAAGGTTGATTTCTGTATCCGAAACCTTGACGATAAGGAAAAGAAAGCCGAATTCAAAAATGCTCTGGAGCTCATTAGGAATGAACTAATAAAGGAGATGACCGCCGCAAGAACCTCACGTCTTATTTTTAGCAAGTACACCATGCTAACCCCGGAGGAGGTTAATGCTGATATTCTTAAAGAGCTTAACGATTTTCTTGAGCAACTCCGAAAGCACTACGTTAAGCTGTATAACAAAGCAAGTGCGGAAAAAGATAACTATATTACAAGGTTCCAGAATAGCCAACCCAACGGACAACAACTATTCATAGAGCTAAAAAGGCGTTATCACAACGAAAGTTTAAGTGAGTTTGTACGAAACTCGGGCGAGGTTGAGCGAATCATTGAGTATAAGAATCAACTAATCCAGAAGATAGACCCCATATACCAGTTCCCCGAATCAAAATTTCTACGTGCACACTTTTACGCCCCGGTAAAACCCTTCTTTGGTAACTATTTCGGTACTATTTGGGTTAATGTAATTGTGATTTGGCTATCGAGCATTCTGATGTACTTGGTACTCTACTACCGACTCCTCAAACGCTTACTTGAGTGGCTGGAAAGTTTGGGTGGTGAAACGGAAAGTTGATGAACTTGATATAAAAAAGGGGCAACATAATTTGCCCCTTATTTTTTTATACTAATTACTGATTAATCCACTATCTGAATCATCTTAAAGGGAACTTTGATGATTGACTCGTAATCCTCCCCAGCTTCAAGCATATCCTCATCATCCTCCTCGTAGTACCAGTTAATAATTACATCTTTCTGGTTTTTCTTAAGAACCTCAAGCTTTTTAAAAACATCAAGAATACACTTTGATGAGGAAGTGTTGAAATACTCCAACTGAACGTTAACAACCGTATTAGGCTGGGGATTTTTTATGTATTCATCGAGCCATTCCACAACAGGACGATAGAATTCAATTGAATTCTCAGGGATTGATCGACCCTTTATTTCAATTACTCCGGTACTGGGGTTAAGTATAACGGTCGGAGTTTTTGGCGTTCCCTCAATGTTCAGTAATTCCATAATATTGTAGTTTTAATTATTCACTTACTAATACACTTAAATTAAAAAAAGAGTACTCATCGTTATATGGAGTAAACTCGTAATTCAGCTTGTTACCCGTTTTCCTGGCAATATCAATAAGGCCTAACCCCCCACCACCTTTTTCAGAAAACGTCTGATTATTCAGAACAAATTTATAAAATTCTTTCAACTCATCCTTTGAAAGAGAATTAATCTTGTCAATTTTTTCTTTAAGGATATTACTTTTATCGTTACGTACAAGGTTACCGGTGGCAATTCTATACCCATCATTGGTTTTGGAAAGGATAAAAGCACCCATTTTGGGCTCATTCTCTGAGAGCGTTACTTTATCAACATGATGAAAGAGATTTTGGAGGCACTCCACCATCACATTGTAAAGTTTTTTCCGAACCAAGTTTTCAACCATCTCGTGCGAAAGTTTTGCTTCTACCAATCCAAGTGTATCGGCAATGATATTTGCATTAATCTCACCCTTATAGGCTACAATTACATCGCCACTATGCATTTTGGCATAGCATTTTGAAATAAAATCGCTCATCGAATGGTTTGTACTTGATTCAAGCAACACCTATGTAATTTATATTTAAACAAATATAATAAAATTTTAATTGATAAATGCAAGAAAGTACGCACGATTTTTAAACAAAAAAAGCCGTATTTAAATACGGCTTAGCTCTGCTTTGATTTTAAACTTCCCTTATACATTGAAAATCGCTGGTACTTACACTCCAAAGCTCCATTGAGTAAGTTGATTTTTTTTGAGGGACGAAGTCCAAAACTTCTGAGCGCTTCCTGGTTTGAGCTTATAATCCAAACATCGTACCCTGCATACTTATTCTTAAAAACATCGGAGAGCTGCTTATAGAAATTTTCAATCTGCTCCTTCTTTAGCCTTTCGCCGTAAGGCGGGTTGGTTATTACAATGCCCTTATCAACCCTGGGAGGGTTGTAATCGAAAATTGAGGCCACCCCCAAATCAATCTTTTTATTCAACCCCGACTCTTTGATATTTTCCATGGCCGAGGCAATAGCCTGCTTTGATATATCGCGGCCTAGTATCAGGTACTCAAAATCACGTTCCCTACTATCATCGTTGTAAATGGATTGCAGTAGTTGCTCATCAAAATCGAGCCAGTTCTCAAATCCAAAGTGTTGGCGAAAAATACCCGGAGCAATACCATAGGCAATTAGTGCTGCTTCAATCAGAATGGTGCCTGAACCACACATGGGGTCAATAAACACGGAATCGCCATTCCACCCCGATAGCTTGATAAGCCCTGCTGCAAGAACCTCGTTAATTGGAGCAACATCCTGTGCTACCCTAT
The DNA here is from genome assembly GCF_037481895.1 of Tenuifilum sp. Classification (NCBI taxonomy): domain Bacteria; kingdom Pseudomonadati; phylum Bacteroidota; class Bacteroidia; order Bacteroidales; family Tenuifilaceae; genus Tenuifilum; species Tenuifilum sp. The sequence goes on along the minus strand of NZ_JBBFKU010000010.1, from coordinate 50,134 downwards.
ACCCTCGCCTGTGTAGCGACTCGCCCGATGAATCGAGCGATACGGTACAAACATCGTTATTCACATGGATATGAAAGGTGATGTGAGGTTTTTTGGGGTCGACAAAAGGACGCTTGCCAAACCTATCGCGGAACTGGTCGGCAATTGCATCTTTCAGCTTTAAAGCAATGTACCGTGAATGTGGGAATAACTCCGAGTTCACAACGCTCTCCACTGCAAATTTGTGGGAAAGCTCCATTACTGAAGTCCAATCGAACTTGCGGGCATTCCCATAGAACTCATCGATTGTACGGGCGTTGAAAACATAAATGGGTTTTAAAACTCGCAGAGCGGTTCTTAGCCAAAAATTTGATTTATAGAGAGTTTCCTTGGTTCCGTAATAGGAAACCGAACGGCAACCAACCTCAATGTTTTCAGCTCCAATTTCCTTTAGCTCTTCGGCCAATACTTCTTCCAAACCCTGAAGGGTTTTGGCTACCATTTGAAATTTCTCGCTCATGATTACTAAGCTATCTACTTCTTGGGTTTTGCTTTTGTTACCAAAGGTTTACCATCCTGGGTTCTGTTTGAGAATGCTGAGAGAATTTTCTCGGCATCAGTAAACGGTACTGTGATGAACGAAAAGTCATCGCGAACAAGTATATCGTCGATATTCCTATCGGGTATTTTCACCTCTTTACGAATAAACTCTGAAATCTTTTTGGGAGTCATACCATCCTTTTTGCCAAGTCCAATGAACAAGCGTGTTGTTCCCTTGGTATCGACACGGAAGGTTCTAATTTCAGTGTAACTCGATACATCGAGCTGGCTTTTGAAGGCAAGCTTTAGCAGGGCTGCCAGGGCTACCTCTGGACTGTTGGTCTCAATAAGATCATCGGCCATTCCAAGGTAATCCATATAGTTGCCCTGGTTTATAATCTCAACTAACTCCTCTTTAATCTTTTCGCGCTTAACAGCAACAATATCCTCAGCCGTTGGAAGCAACTCTTTACGAATATTAACCTTTGTGGCTTTCTGGAAATAGTTCAGCTTTCGATATTCCTCGGGCGAAACAAATGTAATGGCTGTTCCCTGCTTTCCGGCACGTCCTGTACGCCCTATACGGTGAATGTACGATTCGGGATCCTGTGGAAGGCTGTAGTTAATCACATGGGTTAAATCAACAATGTCGATACCCCGTGCAGCCACATCGGTAGCAATAAGAATATTTATATGCTTTTTACGAAAACGGCTTAAGGTTTTTTCCCGCTGTGCCTGCGAAATTTCACCATGTAATCCCTCAGCAGCATAACCACGTTCAATTAGCTTTCCGGTAACTACATCCACATCGTTGCGGGTACGACAGAAGACCAGTCCGTAAAATTCGGGCTCAATATCAATAATCCGGGTTAGGGCATCAAACTTATCGCCTTCGCGCACCTCAAAGTAAATCTGATCCGTTAAGCCAGTGGTGGGTTTTGCCTTGTCAACCTCAAGCCTCTTGGGCTCCTTCATGTAGTTTTTAGCCAGCTTCACAATACGATCGGGCATTGTAGCCGAGAAAAGTAGCACCCTTTTCTCCTTGGGAGTGTGACGCATAATCTCCTCAATATCCTCAATGAAACCCATGTTAAGCATTTCATCGGCCTCATCGAGAACAAATATCTGGAGCTGACTAAAGTCGAGATCGCCACGGTTGATCAAGTCGAGAATGCGACCGGGTGTGCCAACCACCACATCTACACCTTTTTTTATACGGCGCTGTTGCTCCGAGATTGATTGCCCACCGTAAACTGCGGTAATAATAATTCGCTTATCGGCCAGCGATAGCATCTCGTCGCAAACCTGAAGTGCGAGCTCGCGGGTTGGCACAAGGACTAATGCCTTAATTCCCTTAGGTTGACCATCGAGTAAATCGATTATTGGTAAGCCAAAGGCTGCTGTTTTACCAGTACCTGTTTGAGCTTGGGCTATTATATCGCAGCTTTCACTCAGCAATACCGGAATGGTTATTTTCTGGATAGGCGATGGTTGCTCAAAACCCTTTTTCTTAATTGCTAGAAGGGCTTTTTCCGATAAACCCAACTGCCTGAATTCATTATTTATCTCCATAACATAATTAATTGGTCAAAAAACGACCTGTGAAAAGTATTAAAACACTTAAAATTTAAAAAAAAACTGAAAAATTATTGTACTAAATGCTTATATCGAGTCCAATTGTTAATCACCTCAAGGCTTTTAATGAACGATTCGTTGTGTTCATTGGTAACCTGATAGTAAAAACCTGAACCAAAAAGCGATTGGGCAAACAAACCTTTCAGCTGGAGTTTTAGTTCAGCTTTGGAAGTTTGAATACCAGTGCTATCGCGAGCTATTTGCCGGGATTCGGCATAGGAATAGAGTTCATCCAATATGTTATCGGTAACCTCAAAGTTTTTGTTGTAGACTTCAAACTTCGGGTATTTCTTCTTAAGCAATTCACGGTTAGCATCAACCCAGGTTATAGCAAACTGGTTAATTAAACCTGATCGAACAAGTTTACCGTAGTATTCGGAGTAGTAAGTAGTATCGAGAGGAACAAAAACATCGGGCATTATGCCGCCGCCACCATAAACCACTTTCTTTTTAACCAAAGTGGTGTACTTAAGCGAATCGGGAAAATGGACACTATCCTGATTGAAAAACTCACCTCTACTATACCGTTTATCCAAATCGGAATAGTAATCCTTTACATCACCCATTTTGTATGGTTTCTGGATGGCTCGGCCGGTAGGTGTAAAGTATTTGGCCACGGTTAACCTAATCATGGAACCATCGGGCAAGGGGAGCTGATTCTGGACAAGCCCTTTGCCAAAAGTTCTGCGACCAACAACTATACCACGATCCCAGTCCTGAATTGCACCAGCAAGAATCTCGCTTGCCGAGGCTGAACCCTCGTCGGTTATTATCACAAGCCGGCCCTTAAATGGCTTACGGCCACGGAAATGGGAGAAGTAGTCGGTTCGGGGGCTATTTCGGCCCTGGGTATAAACCACTAGCTTACCGGGTTCAAGAAGGTAGCTTGCCAGCTCGTATGCCGAGTTAAGGAAGCCTCCTCCATTGTTCCTTAAATCGATTATTAAGTCGGCCATTTTCTCCTTCTCAAGTTTCTCAAGAGCCTCAACAAACTCCTGCTCGGTTGTGGCAGCAAATCGATTTATTTTGATATACCCAATACCCGGACGAGCCATGTATGAAGCATCAATACTGTAAATGGGTATTTTATCGCGGATTATGGTAAAATCTAGTAGCTGGGAAACACCCTTACGTAAAATTTTCACATCAACCCTGGTACCTTTGGGCCCACGCAGTAGCTTATGGACATCGGGGATTTTTAACCCAATATTGGTAATTGGCTTCCCGTCAATTTCAACTATCCTGTCACCGGCCATAATACCAACACGTTCCGATGGCCCTCCGGAAATGGGATTAACTACTATTAAGGTATCGTTAAGGATGTTAAACTCAACACCAATACCTTCAAAGTTTCCCTCAAGGGGTTCGTTCATGGCCTGAACATCTTCCTTTGAGATATAGATTGAATGGGGATCGAGCTGTCCCAGAATTTCAATAATGGCATCGTCAACCAGCTGATTTACGTTGATGGTATCAACATAGTTCCCTGATAGGTACTGAATAAAGCGAACAAATTTATATGCGCTAAAGCTAGAATTGTTTTGAGCGCCTGCCGAGTAAAACAGGGCAAAAACTAAAAGAAAAATTGACAATAATTTTTTCATACACAGTAATAAAATTTTACTCCCACTCTATTGTGGCGGGGGGTTTTGAGCTGATATCGTAAACCACTCTATTAATGCCTTTTACCCTATTAATAATCTCGTTTGAGATACGAGCCAGGAATTCGTGAGGGAAATGGAACCAATCAGCGGTCATTCCATCTGTAGAGGTAACAGCACGTAAGGCTACCACAAATTCGTATGTGCGTTCATCGCCCATTACACCCACTGACTGGACGGGAAGTAGAATGGCTCCGGCCTGCCAAATCTTATCGTACAGACCTGCTTCGCGTAATCCTTGTATGTAAATGCTATCGGCCTCCTGCAAGAGTCGTACTTTTTCTGGTGTAACTTCGCCAAGTATTCTAATCCCCAGACCAGGCCCGGGAAAAGGATGGCGATTAAGGATGCCCCCGGGTAAACCCAACTCCTTGCCAACCCTGCGAACCTCATCCTTAAAAAGTAGGCGTAAAGGCTCAATTACCTTTAGGTTCATTTTTTCGGGAAGCCCGCCCACATTATGATGCGATTTTATGGTGGCTGATGGACCATTAACCGATACCGATTCAATTACATCGGGGTAGATAGTTCCCTGACCAAGCCATTTTACATCCTTAATCTTATGCGCTTCCTCGTCAAAAACCTCAATGAAGATTCGCCCAATAATTTTCCGTTTCTGCTCCGGGTCGGAAACGCCCTTTAGCTCACTATAGAATCGTTGACTGGCGTCAACGCCAATTACATTGAGACCCAAATTTTTGTAGGATTCCAACACCTGCGAAAACTCGTTTTTACGAAGTAGTCCATTATCAACAAATATACAGGTCAAATTTGGGCCTACAGCTTTATGCAGCAGCATAGCGGCAACCGATGAGTCCACCCCACCAGAAAGGCCCAGAACAACCTTATCATTACCTAACTGGTTTCTGAGATTCGAGACTGTTTCATCGATAAACGATGCGGGTGTCCAATCCTGGTTGCAGCCACAAATATCAACTACAAAATTTTTGAGTAGCTTTGATCCCTCAACGCTGTGATACACCTCCGGGTGAAACTGAATACCGTAGGTTTGCTCGCCCAACACGCTAAATGCGCCTACTTTTACATCGGCAGTGCTGGCAACAACTTTAAAGTTATCAGGAATTTTTGCTATGGTATCGCCATGCGACATCCAAACCTGCGATTTTGGCGATAGGCTCGTGAAAAGCGGGCAGTTACTATCAACAACCTCCAAAGTAGCCCGGCCGTACTCCCTTATGGCCGATGGTAAAACCTCACCCCCATTGGTATGGGATAGCAGCTGTGCTCCGTAACAAATTCCAAGTAAAGGGTATCTTCCCCTAATATCAGTCAAATCGGGCATTGGAGCATTCCTATCCCTCACGGAAAAAGGGCTTCCGGATAGTATAACCCCCTTAACGGTATTGTCAAGCTTTGGGATTCTGTTAAATGGGTGAATCTCACAGTAAACATTGAACTCTCTAATTCTACGTGCAATTAGCTGGGTATACTGGGAGCCAAAATCGAGTATCAAAATTTTTTGATGCATGGTAATACAAACACTTTGAATTGCAAAGGTAAGAAAATAGAACAAATTATTGGCCGATTTGCTTTTCGGTTTTAATATTTATGATTAAATAGCTCAAATAATTGATTAATAGGTTGATTTTGGTTTAACCGAAAAGGTGAGGCCGTCGTTTACAACTTCTGTTGCTGGGAATATTTCCTGTGCCTCCCTTTGCAAATCCTTTTCATTCTTGTACCGCGATGAGAAGTGCCCAATTAGCAATTTCCCTACGCCTGCCTTTAAGGCAACTGTTGCTGCCTGCTGTGCGGTACTATGACCGGTTAACCGGGCTAATCGTAATTCCGAGTGTAAAAAGGTAGCCTCGTGGTAAAGTAGGTCAACATTTTTCACCAATCCAACTAGCCTTTCGCTGTAAAGCGTATCGGAGCAGTAGGCATAGGACCGGGGTAACGATGAAATATAGGTCAACTCAGCATTTGGAATAACAGTTCCATCGTTTAAAGTATAGTCCGAACCATTTTTTATTTTAACAATCTCTGCGAGTGAAAGGTTGTACTTTGCAATTAGCTCCTTACGTATATTCAGGGGTCGTGGGGCCTCGCGGAACAAATACCCCACCGTTGGAACCCTATGCCGCAAGGGCAAGGTTGTTACAACTACATGCTTATCGGAATAAATTGTTTCAACCTTAAAGGGATCAACAACGTGGTAAATGACCTTAAATGACATTTGGTCAGTAAAGTAGTCGATATTCTTATAGAATATCTCCTCAAAATCGGCTACGCCGTAAACATGTATATCGGACTTGCGCCCTAAAAGATTGAAGGTTGATATTAACCCGAAAATGCCCAGCACATGGTCGCCATGTGAATGGGTAAGAAAGATATGGTTGATGCGGTTCATTGGGAGTTTAAACCTGCGAAGCTGTATTTGGGTTCCCTCGCCGCAATCAATTAAAAACAACCGCTCATGTACATTGAGCACATGAGCGGATGGGAAACGTTTAGATGTAGGTAATGCAGAACTACTACCCAGTATGGTAACTGAAAACGTCACTTTTTAGCTTCGTTTTCGGCTTTCTCAATTATTTGCAATGCCTCATCCTTTGAATAGGCAATATTAAGCACTGTATCGAGTTGCGAAATGGTAATTAAACGTTCAACGGCATCGGTAAGTCCGGTAAGCACAAAAGTTCCACCGGCATTTTTACAGAGCCTGTTTGCAACCAGAATAGCACTTAACCCTGAAGAATCGCAGTATCGACAACTGCTCAGATCGAGTACAATGTTACGCTCACCATTGCCTGAGATTAAAACCAACTCAGATTTTAAACTGGGTGCAATATTGGTATCAAGTTTTTCTTCAAGCACCTCAATCTGGGTGAACTTCTCGAATTTCTGAATTTTGAATTCCATTTCTTTCAGGATTAAATGGTTAAACTTTCGCAACTCAATTATTACTCTTCGCTCTTGGTATCAGATTTTTTCTGATTTGCCTCGAGTTCCGACTTCAGAGCTTGCAGCTCAGAAATATCCCCTAAGGTAGTCTTTTCTATGTTAGAATTCAACTTTTTTACAACTTTTTGTGCGGAAGAGGCCTTAGATTTTTTTTCTGCCTTCTCTTCAACCTTCTTCTCATCCTCAAAAGTACGGCTATGCGAAACGATTATGCGTTTAGCGCTCTTGTTGAATTCCAGAACCTTAAAGGCTAATTTCTCGTCAACCTTAGCAGTTGAACCATCTTCCTTTACCAAATGTTTAGGAGTAGCGAAACCTTCAACACCGTATGGTAAGGCAATTACAGCGCCTTTGTCGAAAATTTCAACTATTGTACCTTCATGAACGGAGTCAACGGTGAAAATGGTCTCAAAAACATCCCATGGGTTTTCCTCAAGCTGTTTGTGACCAAGACTTAAGCGACGGTTTTCCTTGTCGATTTCAAGAACAACCACCTCAATTTCATCGCCAATGTTGGTGAATTCAGCAGGATGCTTAATCTTTTTAGTCCAGCTAAGGTCAGAAATGTGGATTAAGCCATCAACACCTTCCTCTAACTCAACAAACACTCCAAAAGTAGTGAAATTGCGAACTTTTGCCTTGTGCTTTGAGTTAACAGGGTACTTCTCTTCAATGCTTGTCCATGGATCTGGTTTGAGCTGTTTGATACCAAGCGACATCTTGCGCTCTTCACGATCGAGAGTTAGGATAACAGCTTCAACCTCATCGCCTACTTTCAGGAACTCCTGAGCACTGCGTAGGTGCTGACTCCACGACATTTCAGAAACGTGAATTAAACCCTCAACACCAGGGGCAATCTCAACGAATGCACCATAGTCGGCAATAACAACAACTTTACCTTTAACCTTGTCGCCAACTTTAAGGTTTGCATCGAGCGAATCCCAAGGATGAGCAGTGAGCTGCTTGAGACCAAGTGCAATACGTTTCTTATCGTCGTCAAAATCGAGAATTACCACGTTCAGCTTCTGGTCAAGCTGCACAACCTCTTCGGGGTGGTTAACACGGCCCCAGGAAAGGTCAGTGATGTGAATAAGTCCGTCTACGCCGCCAAGGTCGATGAATACACCATAGCTGGTAATATTTTTAACGGTTCCTTCAAGAACCTGACCCTTTTCGAGTTTAGCAATAATATCTTTCTTTTGCTGTTCGAGTTCTTCCTCAATAAGCGCTTTATGCGATACAACAACGTTCTTGTACTCGTGGTTGATTTTTACAACCTTGAACTCCATTACCTTTCCTACAAATACGTCGTAGTCGCGGATAGGTTTAACATCAATTTGTGAACCGGGAAGGAATGCCTCAATACCGAATACATCCACAATCATACCGCCCTTAGTACGGCACTTGATGTAACCCTTAATAATTTCATTTTTGTCAAAGGCCTCATTAACACGTTCCCATGAACGCATTACACGAGCTTTTTTGTGCGAGAGCACAAGCTGACCTTTTTTATCCTCGGAGCTTTCTACATAAACTTCAACCTTGTCGCCAACCTTCAAATCGGGGTTGTAACGGAATTCGTTGATGCTTATTACGCCTTCGGATTTGTAGCCGATGTTTACAAAAACTTCACGTTTTGTAATAGCAACTACAGTACCTTCAACCACCTCATTCTCGGCTACGGTTGATAGGGTTTGATCGTAAACTTTTTCAAGTTCTTTGCGCTGGTTTTGATCGTAGGCATGATCATCTGCGTAAGAAGTCCAATCAAAATCGGGTATTCCAGCACTTTGATTCTTTAAAGCCTCTTTGGCCATTTCGTCATTCATTGTCATTAACTTTCAGATTGTTAATTTGTTAGACATTATTTGTAGATAAAATTCAACTTGCAAAAATACATAACTTTCTAAAATAAAATCAAATTTACCCAATTATTTTGAAATGTATATCAACAAGTTTGTGTGATTTGTATCAAATATGGCCGAAATTACCTACTTTTGGTAAAGTAAATGCTATTGAACATGCGAAAACGAGTACTGGTTACGGGGGGAGCAGGCTTTATTGGCTCCCACCTTTGTGAACGGTTGCTTTCCGAGGGTAACGAAGTAATTTGCCTCGACAACTACTTCAGCGGAAATAAGCAAAATATTGTGCATTTGCTAACTAACCCATACTTTGAGTTGGTTAGGCACGATGTTACCGTTCCTTACTATGCCGAGGTTGACGAAATTTACAACCTGGCCTGCCCCGCCTCGCCAATATACTACCAGCAAAACCCCATTAAAACCATTAAGACATCGGTAATGGGTGCAATTAACATGCTGGGGCTTGCAAAAAGGGTAAAAGCCAAAATATTACAGGCATCAACCAGCGAGGTTTACGGCGACCCTGAGATACACCCCCAACCTGAGCATTACTGGGGCAATGTAAACCCCATTGGGCCAAGGGCCTGTTACGATGAGGGCAAACGCTGCGCCGAAACCCTGTTTGTAAATTACCATATGCAAAATGGCGTTAATATCAAGATTGCTCGTATTTTCAACACCTACGGCCCAAGGATGAGTTTATCCGACGGCAGAGTTATATCTAATTTTACCGTTCAGGCCCTAACCAACCAAAACATAACCATATACGGCGATGGCTCTCAAACCCGTAGCTTTATGTACATTGATGATTTAGTTGATGCTCTGATTATGTTGATGAACACCCCTGAAAATGTTACTGGCCCAATAAACATAGGTAACCCTGAGGAGTATACAATAATTGACCTAGCTAAAAAAATAGTTGCGCTAACAGGGAGCAAATCGGAAATAGTCTACAAAGCTGCCACTGTTGACGACCCAAAGCAACGTAAGCCCGATATGGAATTTGCCCGAAAAATCCTTCCAAAGTGGACGCCAAAGATGAGTATTGATGATGGATTAACAAAAACCATTGAATATTTCAAGCAACAGCTGTAATTAAGATTTTGTGAAACTGATGCTAAAGCCTATTTTTGTGTAATTTTTTTAAAGTTGAAAAGTAAAAAAAACATGAAAGGAATAATTTTAGCGGGAGGAGCCGGAACACGGTTATACCCAATAACCAAAAGCATTTCAAAGCAAATCATCCCTATTTACGATAAACCAATGATTTACTACCCCTTATCGGTGCTTATGCTGGCACAGATTAAGGATATACTCATTATTTCTACACCAAAAGATATACACCTATACCAAGATCTTTTTGGCGATGGCTCGCAATTGGGATTAAATATCCAGTATGCCATTCAACCATCGCCCGATGGTTTGGCTCAAGCCTTTATTATTGGTGAGGGCTTTATTGGTACCGATAGCGTTTGCCTTGTATTGGGCGATAATATATTTTACGGAGGAAATCTTAGCGAACTGCTTAAGGAAAGCGCCAAGTTGAACGATGGTGCTATAGTTTTTGGCTACTACGTTAAAGATCCGCATCGGTATGGTGTTGCTGAGTTTGATGAATCAGGAAAAGTAATAAGCATAGAGGAAAAGCCCGAAAATCCCAAATCGAACTTTGCTGTTACAGGGCTTTACTTCTACAGCAACGATGTGGTAGAAAAGGCAAAATCGCTTAAACCTTCCAAAAGGGGTGAGCTAGAAATTACCGATCTGAACAGGCTTTACCTAAATGAGGGTAGGCTAAACCTTAAAATAATGGGTCGAGGTATGGCCTGGCTCGATACCGGAACCCATGAAAGCTTGCTTCAGGCATCAAACTTTATTCAAACCATTGAGGACAGACAGGGTCTTAAGGTTGCTTGCCTCGAAGAAATTGCTTACCGAAATGGATTTATTTCAAAGGAACAACTGCTAAAACTCGCCGAAGCCCTGGCAAACAACCAGTACGGGCAATACCTTTACAGAATTGCAAACGAAAAAGTTTACCTTTAAAATATTTCAGTATGACTATTGAGCCAACCCAAATTCCCGATGTGGTGATTATTAAACCTAAGGTTTTTACTGACCACAGGGGTTATTTTTTCGAAAGTTACAATGTAGATGCCTTCAAAAAAATGGGAATTGAAATCAATTTTGTTCAGGATAACGAATCGTACTCAAGAAAAAATGTAATACGTGGTCTGCATTATCAACTTTCGCCCTACTCACAAACCAAACTGGTTAGGGTTGTTGCCGGTAGAATATTTGATGTGGCGGTTGATATCAGAAAGAATTCCCCCACATTTGGGCAATATGTTGGTGTTGAACTCTCCGATGATAATAAATATCAACTGCTGATTCCAAAGGGTTTTGCACACGGCTTTACCGTTCTAAGCGATTTTGCTATAGTTAGCTACAAATGCGATCAATACTATAACCCTGAGGCTGATAGGGGAATTCGGTACAACGATCCTGAAATTGGAATTGATTGGAAAATCCCAATGGAGCAAGCCGTTGTATCGGCTAAGGATAATGTTCACCCGGCAATGAAGGATGCCGAGCTAAACTTTGTTTTTGGTTCAATCTACTAACTACCATGAAAATTCTTGTAACCGGAGCAAACGGTCAGCTAGGAACTGCCATTAAAAAGGAATCAAGTATTTTTCCAGAATTAGCTATTTTTTATACCGATATAGAAGAAACCGATATCTGTAGCAAGGAATCGGTTCAGCTGGCACTTAAAAAGTATGCACCTAATGTTGTTGTGAACTGTGCAGCCTATACGGCAGTAGATAAGGCCGAGGATGAAGTAGACAATGCATTTGCCCTGAATGCCGATGCACCCGCAAACCTCGCCGAACAATGCAAATTAATGGGTGTTAAGCTGATACATATTTCAACCGACTATGTTTTTGATGGTAAATCCAATGTCCCCTACGTTGAAACCGATAGGGTTAACCCACTATCGGTTTACGGAAAAAGTAAGCTTGAGGGGGAACTAAGGTCTATGGCATTGGGCAACACAATGGTAATTAGGACATCGTGGTTATACTCGGCTTACGGTAACAACTTCATGAAAACCATGCTTAAATACGGAAAGGAACGTCCTGAGCTTAGAGTGGTTTTTGACCAAACAGGAACCCCTACCCTTGCCAACGATCTTGCATATGCAATTCTACGAATCGCTGAGTCACCCGAGAGGTTATTCGCACCGGAAATCTTCCATTTTTCCAACCAGGGAGTTTGCAGCTGGTACGATTTTGCTTACGAAATCATCAAACAGGCTGGGCTTACCACAAAAATAACCCCCATTACAACCAGTGACTACCCCACTAAAGCAATTCGACCCCAGTATAGCGTGTTGAATAAGCAAAAAATTACTAACTTGCTGGAAATGGAAATCCCACACTGGAGGCAAAGCTTAGTAAAATGCTTACAGGAATACTTAAAGTAAAACACTAAAAAATACTACAATATGGTTGAAAAGGAAATAATGGAAAAAGCCAAGCAATGGCTTAATCCACCTTTTGATGAGGAAACCAGAGCAAGGGTTGCCCAGATGATTGAGCAAGACCCCAAGGAGTTAACCGAATCGTTTTACTGCGATTTGGAGTTTGGTACAGGCGGTTTACGTGGAATTATGGGCGTTGGCACAAATAGAATGAACATATATACTGTTGGCATGGCCACCCAGGGCTTATGTAACTACCTGAAAAATAACTTTAAACATCTACCTGAAATACGGGCCGCCATTGCACACGACTCCCGGAACAACAGCACCCTATTCGCCAATGTGGCAGCGCAGGTTCTAAGTGCCAATGGCATAAAGGTTTACCTGTTCGACGCCCTTAGACCAACACCAGAACTTAGCTTCGCAATCAGAACGTTCAAGTGCCAGTGTGGTATTGTTGTAACTGCATCGCACAATCCAAAGGAATACAACGGCTATAAGGTTTACTGGGAAGATGGTGGTCAAATTGTTCCACCCCACGACAAGGGAATAATCAGTGAAGTTAAGGCTATTTCAAGCATTGAGCAGGTTAACTTTAAAGGGAACGATAACCTAATTGTCAAAATTGGAAGGGAGTTAGATGAGATTTACCTGAATACACTTTCTACGCTTTCACTTTCGCCCGATATCATCGAAAAGTATAGCGATATGCCTATTGTTTACACCCCAATTCACGGAACAGGTGTAAACCTTGTACCCATGGCACTTCGCAAATTTGGCTTTAAAAATATTATCACCGTTGATGAGCAATGCGTGGTTGATGGTAATTTTCCAACAGTAGCATCGCCAAACCCCGAGGAACGTGCTACTATGCAAATGGCAATTGACAAAGCAATTAAAACAAATGCTGAGATTGCCATGGCCACCGACCCCGATGCCGACCGTGTTGGAATTGGGATTCGAAAGCCAAACGGCGAGTTTACCCTGCTTAACGGTAATCAAGCCGCATCAATTCTTATCTACTATATTCTCAAAAAGTGGCATGAACATAACCGCATTACCGGTAATGAGTTTGTGGTTAAAACAATTGTAACCACTGACCTAATTAGTTCCATCGCTCATGGATTTGGGGTTGATTGCTACGAGGTGCTCACCGGATTCAAATATATTGCCGAAAAGATTCGTGAATTTGAAGGGGTAAAGAAATTCATCGCCGGTGGCGAGGAGAGCTACGGTTACCTGTATGGCGATTTTGTCCGCGATAAAGATGCGGTAATCAGCTGCGCCGTGTTCGCCGAGATTGCAGCTTGGGCTAAAAGCCAGAACAAAACCCTGTACGATATTTTGAGCGATATTTACAGGGAATATGGCCTGTACAAAGAGCATTTGATCTCACTTACCCGTAAGGGAATAGATGGCTTAGCAGAGATTAAAGCCATGATGGATGCTTTTCGTAGTAAACCCCCACAAACCATTGGTGGTTCAAAGGTAACTTCCATTATCGACTACCAAAATCAAATTTTCGTTGATGTTCATACCGGAAAGGAAAAGCATACAAACCAGCCAAAATCCGATGTAATGCAGTTCATCACTGCCGATGGCACCAAAGTATCGGTTCGCCCATCGGGGACTGAACCCAAAATAAAATTCTACATAGGTGTTAAAGGTACTATGGCTGCAAACGATGATATTGACACGGCATTGGCAAAACTCGACAAAAAAATTGAAACTATTGTAGCAGAGTTTAACCTTAAATAGCAATGAAATCGTATCGCAAAGAACTATGGTTCGAGACACGGAATCGGCGTGAGTATATCAACATTACACGCGATGTTGAAGTTTGCCTTGCCGAGAGCGGAATTAAGGAAGGACTATGCCTGGTAAACGCCATGCACATTACATCGAGCGTGTTCATCAACGACGACGAAAGTGGATTGCACCACGATTTTGAAGTATGGCTCGAAAAGCTTGCACCCGAAAAACCTTACTCACAGTACAAACACAACGGGTTTGAGGATAATGCCGATGCACACCTAAAACGAACCATTATGGGACGTGAAGTGGTTGTTGCTGTTACCAATGGCAAACTCGATTTTGGTCCCTGGGAACAAATTTTCTACGGTGAATTCGATGGCAAACGCCGAAAAAGGGTTCTGGTTAAGATTATTGGTGAATAGTTAAAAGGCTGTCAGTAAATGACAGCCTTCTTTATTTTCCTATAAGGGTTTAGTAATTTCCTTTAGCCATTTTTCATGCTCTGCTGTCAGGTGTGGCGACAGCTTAAAGTAAACCAACTGATGGTAATGGTTTAACCACTCTCGCTCCTGAACGGTTAGCATATCAAGGTCAATGGCTTTGGTATCAATTGGGCAAAGGGTAAGGGTATCGAAACGTAGGAATGAACCAAAGTCGTTTGTTTCATCCTCAACGCAAACAATCAGGTTTTCAATTCTAATGCCATAGGCATTGGGTCGGTATAATCCGGGTTCATTGGACATAACCATACCGGGCTCAATGGGAAGATGATTTTCCGGTCTTATCTGTTGCGGTCCCTCATGCACATTCAAGAAGTATCCAACACCATGCCCTGTTCCGTGCCCATAGTTTAGCCCCTGACTCCATAAAGCCATTCGGGCATAAGTATCGAGCTGTGAACCCCTAGTACCCTTAGGAAACTTTGCCAATGAAAGCCTTACCATACCCTGCAAAACAAGCGTGAAATCACGCTTCTCCTGAGGGGTTGGGTTACCAAGGTGAATGGTGCGGGTAATATCGGTAGTGCCATTTAAGTATTGTCCACCGGAATCAACCAATAGGAAACCTTCAGGTTTGATGGTGTAGCTAGTTTGAGGGGTTGCGCTATAATGCACTATAGCCCCATGATCGGCGTATCCTACAATACTCCCAAAACTCTCACAGATAAAATTCTTGCGTTTGCTCCTAAATTCCAGTAACTTTTCGGCAACAGTAATCTCAGTTACCTTGCCCGATTTAACATTCTGCTCCAACCAGTATAGGAACTCAACCATGGCAATTCCATCCTGCACCATTGCATCGTTAATACCCTCAACCTCAACAGGTTGTTTTCGGGCCTTAATTTGGGTTGCCAAACCAGTTGTTTCAATAACTTTAGTATTACCTGGTATTGCAGAGTAAATTGAGAAGTTAACCTTGGCAGGGTCTAATACCAGTACATCCTTCTTTTTAAGCTTTGCTAACTTGTCGAATATTTTACTGTAAGGTTTTACCGATACCTGCTCATTGGCAAGGAATTGTATAACCTCATCGGTTAGCTTGTTTTCATCAACATATAGCGTTGCTTTATCATCGTCAACAATTGCATATGCAAGAAAAACAGGATTGTACGAAATATCGGCACCCCTAATATTAAAAGTCCAGCATATCTCATCGAGTGCGCACATCAGGTATGCTGTAGCATTTCGTACCAGTAGCTCTTTCCTTATTCTTCCCAGTTTCTCCTGTACGGAAACCTTGGCGAATTCAGCAGTATGAACAAAAACTTTTTGCTGAGGTATGGGAGGTCTATCGTCCCAAATTTTACTCACTAAATCGGTATCGAACCTTACCTTGAACTTTTTTGCTTTTAAGTTCTCGCTTAGGGTTCTTTGATTCGAGAGTGAGATAAGCAGTCCATTGCAAGCAACTATTGAGTTTTGCTTAAGGTTAAGAGCCAACCACGATTGAATGTCAGGCGTTTCGGGCATACCAATTTTACACAGCTCTATGCCAGTACCACTTAGCTGCATTTCGGCTTGGATAAAATACCTTGAGTCAGTCCACAGGGCAGCGTTTTTCTGGGTAACCACTAAGGTGCCAGCAGAACCTGTAAACCCCGACAGCCATTCGCGTTCCTTCCAGTAGTCTGGAATATACTCACTAAGATGTGGATCGCTATGGTGGACAATGTAGGCATCTACATCGGCCTTTTTCATTTGCTTTCGGAGTAGACTTAATCTCTCCTGAATGGTTAAAGTCATATCTTTTTAATGTTAAACTCGGAATGGGTTACAAAAATAGCTTATTGCAATGATTCAGGCTAAATACATTTCAAGAACATGGTGTAAAATGTTGGGGTCGATGGGTTTTGTGATGTAACCATTACATCCAGCTGCCTGAGCTTTTAAACGCTCCTGTGGCGCCGAGAAGGCTGTTTGGGCCACAACAGGAATAGCAGAATTAACTTGTTTTATTTCCATAGTTGCTGCATAACCATCCATTACTGGCATCCTAATATCCATAAGGATGAGGTTAATACCTTGATTAAGCGAACTGACTAAATCTACTGCTTCTCTACCATTTTTAGCCCAAATGGTTGACACCCCCCATGCCGTCAGAAGTTCGTTTAGGATTAAATAGTTAATCTCTTCATCTTCAACAATTAGAACTACACTATTCTTGAATTCAACTCTCTTTATGGCCTGTTCCTCGCTTAGTTCATCGGCTTGGGGCTGGGTCTCGTTAGCAATTAAACCAAATTTCACCTCAAGTTTTAACTTGCCGTCGTTGAGTATCTCCACCTCACCCTCAAGTAAGGTTAAAAGCCTGTTGGCCAACAATATGTTGAAATGGGAAGAATGGCTATAGGTGCCGTTTAGCAAGGCTTTTAAGTCATCAGTAAATAATGTTCGTATTTTTGAGTCAATTGATGAATCCCCTTCATGAATAAAAATCTTAATCTTATCATCCTCAATTGAATATCCAATATTTAGGCTTCCGGTTTGAATGAATTTTATGAATTGAATGAAATAGATGCTTAGTGCCTGATTTAAACGCCCGGAATCAATGTAGAGTTCAAGAAAATCAGTATTTTCAGGAATTGTATAGTTAACCTTTATGTTGTAGAGTTCCAGCAACCCCAATCGAAAATCGATATTTGCTTTTAGCTCATGAAAAAAGTCATTTACATTTTGCTTGGTTTTAATAACTGTGAGCGCCCCAGTACTAATTCTGACAAAATCCTGTAATTCATTGGTGAGGTCCAACAGCGATTTGCTTTGGTTTTGAATAATTCTAAGGTATTCGGTTTGCAGCGACTTATCTAACTCAGTTAAATCGAGCATACTGCTAAACCCAATTATAGAGTTAAGCGGGGTTCTAATGCTGTGATTAATGTATGTTAATAGCTCATACTTCTCGGCAAGCTGTTTTTTTAACCCATCAACCATTTGGCATGAATCCAGATTCGCTTTACTCATATCGATAACCGTTGAGGCTACTATCGATATTCTATTCAAGAATTGTGTATCAATCGGTTCAGAATCGGATGTTTGAAATAGTATGATTCCACCATACAGTTTGTCGTCCTTAACAATCCCGGAAATGTAGTTCTTGCCTATCTTAAAGGTTCGCTCAAATACTTTAAAGGTTGTTGCCGATACTATGCCATCAAGCAACTCATTGAAGAGAATAATGTTCTCCTGTACGTTGGCCGAAATTAAGGTGGCAAGTTTCTCCTTTTCAATAAAAAGCCTACGGCCAACCGGGTTCCAACCCAGCTCAACAATAAAAGTATCCCACGCTTTGGTCTTTACCCCAAAAATTGATTCCAGCGTAACAAAGCTATCGTCGGCACTGTAGGAAAAAACTATGGATATTGATTTAGGGAAAGCCTTTTCAATGGTTTGGCCAAGCAGTAGGAAAATCTCATCGGGTGTTGTTTGCCCTTTAATCTGAGAGAAGAACGATGATATTACCTCATTCTGAAAATCATGTCTTTTGATTTGGTTTTGAAACTCAACAAGCTGACTAATATCGCGTGCTGCTACTATAAATCTTTTTTTATCTTGAGGAATATCGGCAAGTTTTGACCAGCTTAGATTAAACTCGTTTCCACTGATATTTCTATAGATTGAGGTAAAAGGCTTCCCTGAACCACTAAGCAACCACTCCTGAAATTTTTTCCAGGTATCATCGGCAAAGCCTTCCCTAAGCGAAACTGATTGTGTATTCGATGAATCGAACTGAAAAAGCCTTGTGGTACTTTTGTTCCAGTTCACAACGGTGCCATCCAAATCAATCTCAAGCAAAGCAAGCTGATGCTTATGTAGTAGGTTGGCAAAACGTTCGAATGTAATGGACTCATCATGGGTATTTGTATCACTCTTGACCGGGTCAACATTTCTGAACTGTCCAATAATGTAGTAACTGCTTGCATCGGGGTTATCCTTAACTGCAAATGCAAAAATCCTCTTATGCTGCCACTCCTCACGAATCTTTAATCTAAAATCCATCTCCTGGTGTAAGGCAGAATTATGTCTTAACCTCTGGAACGATTTTTCCAGGGACTTTTTATCATCTCTATGAACTAATTTGAAAAATTCATCAAGGGGAATGTTATCATTATCGGATTCCTTAAAGCCCAAAGCATTAACAAACTTTTTCCCAAAATGAATTCTATTGGTGTTTGAATCCCAAAACCAAAATCCTGCTTTATAGTATCGGTTTAGGTTCGACAGAAAATGCCTAACGTTAAAAGGATAGCCTAAGCCAAGGTTATTGTTATGGTTCTGCAGCATAACGTATGGTTATAATGACTAAGGTTATGTTAATAAATCCTAAATTTAAAACGTTTTGGGTAATAATCAAAATAGATCAGTGTAAGTTAAATGGCAAAAAGGAACTAATTTGCTACAAGCTAAAGTATTAAAGAGGTTTACATATAGCAGTTGTTAAAAACTTTTTGATAACTGTATGAACCAATAATGAAAACCGATGAAAAAAGTTGGTTTATTTGCAAAAAAGTCATTTAACCGATGAATAGCCGACGTAGAGGGTTCAATACCGAAAAGCTAAAACGGGTTCATAGAAAAGAGATACTGTTTAACACCAGCGAGTTAGAAGCCATTAACCACTACTGCAAGCGGTATAAGGTAAGGAACAAGTCAAAGTTCCTGCGTGAGGCAATCATCTCAAAAATTTTAAACAAATTCGATCAGGATTACCCCCGTTTATTCTAGAGGTATTGCTAAAAATTCATTTGAAACCTAACATTAACTCTGCGCGAAGTTAGATAGTTGGGCACGGCAAACCGATAGGAGTTACCCTCCTGGTTGGCTACAGTCTGCACCCATAAATAGGAAACCGTATTGTTAAAGTTGAAAAGATTAAAAATATCGACCCCTACTGAGAGGTTAGCAATTTTTAAATTACCCACCAGTCGTTTCCCATTGTCAATAAAGGATTTTGTGAATCCAACATCAATCCTCTTGTACGATGGCATCCTAAAGCTTTTTTGATCAGGAACGGAGCTATCCAACATTGGCAGGCCACTGCCGTATACCCCGGTAAGGTTAACCCTAAAGCTTTTATCGCCAGGCAGGTAATCCTGCAAAAATAAACTAACGGAAAAGGTTTGATCGGTAGGGCGGAAATAGTATCCGGGGTAAACCGTATTCCCACCTTCATCGGTATATGAGTCGTAAAGATTATCCTCCTTTGTTTTGAGAATCGAAAGGCTGAGCCACGATTCGGCTCCGGAAACCAGCTCACCATTTATCTTTAGGTCGGCTCCTCGTGCGTATCCCCTTGCCAGGTTTTCGCCGGAGTAGCGTAAACGAACGTTATCAACTGAGTATGGAATTAAACGGTTTAGCCACTTATTATAGAACTCTAGGCTCATTCGGAATGGTCGGCTCCAAGCTGTAAAGTAATACTCGGCTCCTGCAAGTGCATGAATGGATTGTTGCGCTTTGATGTTCCTATTTAGCTCACCGCTAGCCAAACGAATCTCCCTATAAAAGGGAGGTTGATAGTAATACCCATACGAAAGGTGATACTGTAAACTTCTATAGTTTGAATGATTAAAGCTGAGTGCTAAGCGGGGGCTAAAAAGAATTTCCTTGTTAAAACTCCAGTGGCTTACCCTGAATCCTATATTAGTTCTATACTGCCAATTTCCAACGTTAAAATGTAAATCGGCCTGAACAAACCCTAATGCGCGGTACGACTCAATTGTTGAGGCTGCCCCAAAAAATCTATCAAGCCCAACCTGTGAGCCTGTGTAGGGTATAGCGTATCCCGATGAATCAACCAATCCCCACTCCAGGAGCTCATCACTTAAAACTTCGCGCTGCAACTGCACCCCCAATTTAATTAGGCTTTTCCCGAACCACATATCGCCAAGCAGGTTTAAGCTTTGAACTTTAAGGTTGATATGGTTACGGGCATGATCCAGAAATCCTCCAATCCCAACATTTATCAGGCTATCGCCATAAGTTTTTGATCCCATGGAGTTATCGAGCTCATTCAGGAAATACTGTCCAAGCAAATCGTATGTTTCCCGTTCGTTTGAGTAATATGATGACCCAATTACCTTGACATTAAAATTGGGAGTTACCCTAATTGTAGTAATTAAGGCAGCCATTGACGATAAATACCTGTCTTTCTCTTGGCCATCGTAGTATATTTTTAGCTGAAGGGTGTTGTTAAAAACACCAAAACGGGTTTCACGTACCCTTGGCTGAAAGTCGAAACGGTTTATGGCCACATTGCCCAACAGCCCAATGGTAATCCTCTCGGAGAGTTTATAGTCAGCTATGCCTTGCCAATCGAAGAACGAAGGAGTATAATCGCCTTTGGTTTCCAGTGAGTTGAGTATATAACGCGATGTCTTATAGCGCACCCCTGACATATAGGTAAGCGAGTTGCCATTGGCAACTCCTTCCAGAGTTGCCGAAGCACCCAGCAAACCGGCACTGACCCTTAACGCATTCGCCTTTGGCTCACGGTAACGCACATTAAGCACCGACGACATCTTATCGCCAAATTCAGCCGTAAACCCACCCGATGAGAACTCAACCGCCCCAACCATATCGGGGTTTATGAAACTTAAACCCTCCTGCTGAGCTGAGCGAATCAGGAAAGGCCTGTAAACCTCAACATCGTTAACGTAAACCAAATTTTCATCAAAATTCCCTCCTCTTACACTATACTGTGAGCTCAGCTCATTGGACGATGAAACTCCGGGCAAAAGCTTTACCAGTGACTCCAACCCGCCCGACACATTCGGGGACGTTTTTAATCCATCAATTCCAATGCGCTCAATGTTTCCCACCTTCCGTTGCTGCGAACGAACGTAAACCCCTTCAATATGCTCTTCCGATGGTTTTAAAATTACCTCAAGGAACTTACCCCTTTCAGCTTTAACATTCATTTCCTGTGTTTGGTATCCCAGGCACGAAAACCTAATAGATATTGTATCAATATCGGTTACTGTGATTGAGAAGCGCCCCTCATCGTCGGTTGAAACACCTAAAGAACTTCCTACAATAATAACGCTTGCCGAGGGTATAGGCATATTAAGCGTATCCTTAACAATGCCAGATATCTTCACCCTTCGCTCCTGAGCATGTAGCGACGCAAAACCGGTGATAAATATCACCAAAACACATTGAAAGATGTAATATGGCGGTTTTACGCTCATTTAGCCATTGGAAATTTAACCCCAAAGGTAGTAATCGAACCAAACATCGTAAACCATAAACTCAAAATCTTTACCTTTATTGTGTTTTTTGTTATTCTCGGAAAATCATAACTGAAAAAGGATGAAGGAAATACTTATAGTTTCGCAGAACAACGCCTGCCGTTCGGCCATGGCCGAAGGTTGGTTTAAATACTATGCTCGTGGTGCAGCAAATGTAACCAGCGCAGGAATTGAACCTACACAACTTGACCTTAACGCAGCTCAAAGCATGATGGATGCTGTAATTGATATAACCAAGCATCAACCCAAAAGCCTTAACTCGCTTACCGACAAGGAATTCGACATTGTTTTGGTTTTGGATAATAAGGTGGCAAAAACTGCAAGCAGTAATCTGCAATATAAAAACCTATATGTATTTCATTTCGACAGCCCTAAAGCTGCTAAGAGTGACGATTCGCTTACCCGTAAAGCCTACGATACTCTGAGAGATGACATTGAGAACTGGGCTTTCGATTTCATTCACCAACACATTAAAAGGTTGATGTAGTATGATAAAACAGATAGAAATAGTGCTTAGACCTTACCCCCAAGGTTTTCATCTGGTAACTGCAGAAATAGTAAACCAGCTACCTGAACTACCACTGGTAGGTTTACTTCACCTATTCATTAAGCATACATCAGCGGCACTGAGCATCAATGAGAATGCAGACCCCAGCGTTAGAACTGACCTGAATGCTTTCTTTAACAGGCACTACCCCATGGAGCCATACTTTAATCACGACCTGGAAGGCGATGACGATATGCCAGCACACATAAAAACCACAGTTGTAGGAACATCGATATCTATACCCATAACTAACGGAAGATTAAACCTGGGAACTTGGCAAGGAATATACCTTTGTGAGTTCCGAAAACACGGTGGGAGTCGAAAAATTATTGCAACAGTTATTGAATAAACACTCAATTACAATATTTTATATTTTTCAGCATTTTACTTTATTGCAATTATTGTTTTTTGTATTTTTGCTAACAACATTAAATTGATTAACCAGCATCAATTACAAATTGTAAGTTTAATGGATGTAAGTTTTATTTACTACCTGCATAATGTAGCATTGAATGTTGGCTTTTTAAAGCGTTTTGGCGGTCTATAAGTTTATTTTTTATCACTTAAGGCTTTACTACTAGAAATTCAACCCAAGTAAAACAACAAGAAACACAATAACAATATGAATAACAACAAGTTACTACTATTAGGCGACGAAGCGATAGCGCAAGGTGCAATTGATGGAGGGCTTTCAGGGATATACGCTTATCCTGGCACCCCATCAACCGAAATAATGGAATACGTGCAAGCCTCAAAGCAAGCAGCCGAATTGAATATTCACAGGCAATGGTCAGCTAACGAGAAAACTGCCATGGAGGCCGCCATCGGTATGTCGTATGCCGGTAAAAGGGCCATGGTATGTTTTAAGCATGTTGGGCTTAACGTAGCCGCCGATGCTTTTATTAATGCCTCCATTACCGGGGTTAACGGTGGACTAATTGTGGTTTCAGCCGATGACCCATCGATGCACTCCTCACAGAATGAGCAGGATTCACGCTTTTACGGTAAGTTCTCAATGATTCCCATTCTGGAACCATCGAACCAACAGGAGGCTTACGATATGGCATATTTCGGATTTGAACTATCCGAAAGGCTTAACGTTCCTGTATTAATGCGTATTACTACACGCATGGCTCACTCAAGAGCCGGGGTGCAGCGTCGCGAGTCAAGACCCCAAAATGAACTCCGACTGCCATCGGATCCACGCCAGTTTGTTTTGCTTCCCTCCATTGCTCGCAAGAACTACAAAAAACTACTGGTTTCCCAAACTGCAATGGAACTTGAGTCTGAAAAATCGGCCTATAACCAGATGATTGAGGGAACCGATAAAAGTTTAGGTATAATAACAACTGGCATAGCCTACAATTACCTTATCGAGAATTTCCCAGACCATAAATGTCCATATCCGGTTCTTAAAATTTGCCAATACCCAATACCTCGCAAACAGGTTACTGAACTCTATAATAGCTGCAGTAAACTTTTGATCCTTGAGGAAGGATATCCCCTTGTTGAGGAAATGATAAAAGGTTTCCTAAACATTGGAAAAACCATTCACGGACGACTTGATGGAACATTACCCCGCGATGGCGAACTTAACCCCAACATTGTAGCCAAAGCCCTTGGGCTAACGGTTACTGAGGGGGAGCCTGTGCCCGAGGTTGTAAAAAACCGCCCCCCATCACTCTGTCAGGGTTGTGGGCATAGGGATGTTTACGAGGATTTGAATGAGGCACTAAAGGAATACGGAACGGGAAGGGTTTTCTCCGATATTGGTTGCTACACCCTGGGTGCGCTGCCCCCATTCAATGCTATTAACTCCTGTGTTGATATGGGAGCCTCCATTACCATGGCTAAAGGTGCTGCCGATGCAGGTCTTGTTCCAGCGGTTGCTGTTATTGGCGATTCAACATTTACACATAGCGGAATGACCGGCCTTTTGGACGCTGTTGTAGAGAACTCGCCCATCACAGTTATTATTTCTGACAACTCAACAACCGGAATGACAGGAGGCCAGCATTCTTCGGCTACCGGACGAATAGTTGAAATATGTAAAGGAATTGGCGTTCACCCTGACCACATAAGGGTTGTAACCCCCTTAAAGAAAAATCACGAAGAGAACGTGAAAATCATTAAGGAAGAGCTGGCTTACAATGGCGTTTCGGTTATTATTCCTCAGCGTGAATGTATCCAGACCTTTGCCCGACGCAAAAAGGCTGAGAAGAAAGAGACTAATGAGTAACATAAAACGACTACGATCATGAAAAACGACATAATACTTGCAGGCGTAGGCGGACAGGGAATACTTTCCATTGCAGCAGCCATTGGACTTGCCGCCGTAAACAGCAATCTCTACATCAAACAATCCGAGGTGCACGGTATGAGCCAACGTGGCGGCGACGTGCAGTCGCACCTTCGAATATCCGATAAGCCAATTGCCTCCGACCTCATTCCGGCTGGCAAAGCCGATATGATTATTTCTGTTGAGCCCATGGAGGGCCTCAGGTATTTACCCTTTTTGGCCCAAACAGGCTGGTTGGTAACCAATGTTACCCCCTTTAACAACATCCCCGATTACCCCAATATCAACGATATACTATCTAAAATTAAAGCTGTAAAGAACCACATTGCTATTGATGCCGATGCCATTGCTAAGGAAGCAGGCTCAACAAAAGCTTCAAACATAGTAATGCTTGGCGCTGCCTCGCTATTCCTCGATATTCCTTTCGAAAAAATCGAAGAAGGAATACGCCAGCTTTTTGGTAGAAAAGGCGACGAGGTGGTTCAGCTAAACCTTAAGGCACTCCGGTTAGGGCGTGAGTTCAGCGAAAAAAACAAATAATTTGAGTGATTGATTTAAAAGCCACCCTCCAGGTGGCTTTTTTTTTAGATTAACCTTTAGTATTTTACGCTAAATTTAATCCAACTTCAAATGGAAAATTTAGGGTTTCATCTCCCAATTAGTGAACCCATTACAGTATTTGGAATTACCCTTTTGGTGATTTTTATTGTCCCTTTAGTTTTTTCAAAGCTAAAACTTCCTGGCATCATTGGTCTTATTATTGCAGGCATGATACTGGGAACATCTGGACTAAACATTCTTGATAAGGAGAGAAGTATTGAACTACTTGGAAACGTAGGACTAATATATTTAATGTTTTTGGCCGGACTAGAATTAGAGGTTGGAAGTTTTTTAAAAAATCAACGCAAGAACATCACTTTTGGTCTTTTTACCTTTACAATTCCTTTCCTATTTGGTTTTACTATCTGCAAGTATTTTCTGGGGTTTGGTTATTTGCCATCGCTCCTGATTGCAAGCATGTTCTCAACTCAAACCATGATTTCATTCCCAATAGTTTCGCGCCTTCGACTCACAAAAACATTGCCGGTTGAAATATCAATTGGTGGAACAATAATAACCGATACCCTAGTTCTTCTCATTTTTGTTATCATAACATCGTTATCAGCAAATAGCGGTTTAAATGGATTCCTTCTGCTTATACCCAAGATACTGGCATTTGTCCTTTTTATCATTCTTTTACTTCCTCGGTTTACCCACTGGTTTCTGAGAAACCTTTCCTCCGACCAAATGGCTCAATACGTTTTTGTTCTTGCAACAGTATTTACTACCAGTGCAATTGCACGGTTTTTAGGAATTGAACCCATAATAGGGGCCTTCCTGGCAGGAATAGTACTTAACAGGCAAATTCCACCCTCAGCCATGCTCATGAACCGTATCGAGTTTATTGGAAACGCCCTATTTATCCCTATCTTTCTTTTTTACGTTGGAATGCTAATTGACCTAAAAGCTTTTGTAAGCGGATACGAATCGCTTGAGCTATCCGCAATTCTCATATCATTCGCCATAATCTCAAAATGGCTGGCGGCATACCTCACTCAAAAAATATTTAAGCTAAAAACACTCGATCGGCAACTAATTTTTGGTTTGAGCACCGCTCACGCGGCCGCTACCATAGCAATTATTCTGGTTGGTTACAAGATTGGCATTGTGGATATTAATGTGTTGAACGCCACTATTGTGGTGATTTTTGCCTCGTGTGTTGTGAGTGCAATGGTAACCGAAAGGGCTGCAAGGAACTATGCCATAGCCTTCCCGGCTGTAAGTTTTAAACCATACGATACTGAAAAAGTATTGATTCCGGTGGCAAATCCGGCAAACATTGAGTACCTAATTGAGTTTGCAGGATATGTAAACGATCAGACAAAAAAGACCCCCATCAC
The DNA here is from genome assembly GCF_037481895.1 of Tenuifilum sp. NCBI lineage: Bacteria > Pseudomonadati > Bacteroidota > Bacteroidia > Bacteroidales > Tenuifilaceae > Tenuifilum > Tenuifilum sp. Next base: position 23,757 of record NZ_JBBFKU010000010.1, on the reverse strand, counting down.
CTTACTAAAGGTAGTAAAAGACGATGATGAAATTCCTAAAGTTAATTACTTGGCAGCTAAAGCAGAAGATATTAGCCATAGCTTTGGAATAGAAACCGAATGGGCTATTCGGGTTGATGTCAACATTTCATCAGGCATAGTGAGGGCCGCCAAGGAAATGCTTGCTTCTAAAATTATTATGGGGTGGTCGGGGAAATACGTTTCATCGCGCCGATGGATTTTTGGGACAATACTCGAAGGGGTTTTAGCCGATGTAAAACAACCCGTTTACATTTGCAGCCTTAAGCAATCAATTGCTCAAATTTCGCAAGTGCATATTTTAATTCCTAGGAATGCTGAGTTTGACCCCGATTTTAAGAACTACATGAAAAGCCTTGAGAGGATTATTAAAAAAACACGTCAACAGGTTACCATCATTGTTGATAAAATTCATACCGAGAATGTTATAGCAGAACTTCCTCCTACATTCAGCAAGCTAAAACCAACCGTAAAGGAAATTAGGAAATGGGAGGAGGGTTTTAACCACCTGAAAGGTATTGATAGTAACGCTCTAGGAATTATAATATCTGCGCGCAAAGGAACTATTGCTTACAATAGCGATATCCAAAACACTCTGATATTCACTAGCCAAATAATCTCCGATAAAAATGTAGTAATTGTTTACCCTGCCATCCACGGTACATCAATTATTGATTCACGTTCATTACTTTCGGGAACTGGCCGCGTGGTAACTGAGAACTAAATTTTTAATGCTATTTGCAGCATCGGTTACACCAACCTTATTAATATCAAATACGTAGGCATCGGTTAGGTTCCACCTTTCCACAACATGCATTAGGTTTTCCCGCCTCACTGTTAGTATCAAAACATTCTTAGTTTTAGTAAGATGATGTTCTATTAGCCCTGCCCACACCTCACCATACAGCTCCATTCGGCCAACCTCATCAATAACCAATATATCATCGGCATTAATAGCAGCCAAATCAGTGGTTAACCGCCCTATAACCCCATCGTTAAACTCGAACGACTTATTAGGCAAACCACAAGTTCCAATCCTACGGCACAACATCAAGTCGGTTCCATCTGGTATAATCCAAAGATTATATCCCTCGCGTAGCGGTGGCGCACCTATACCCCTGGCAATAAATCCCTTAAAACTCAAGCCTTTTTCCTTCCCAAAAATTTCCAGCAGATTTTCTAAATATGTTGATTTTCCTTCACCTAAACCGCCTGTAATGATAAATATAGGCCTATTACCGCACCAACTCGAATTATTAATAACACCCTGAATACTTTTAAGCATTGATGAAGCCGTAAATTTGGATTTCTCAAAAGCTTCCAGGTATATGGGTAAGGCATTAAATGCCATGCTTGATGCATAGTAAACCGGACTTAGAAATCCTCTACTAAAAAGCTGACTAACGGAAGGTTTGGCTAACTCTGTTCCAATTGCAGCTAATGTTACCACAACAAAGATTGCCCTAACAAAAATATATGAGCCATACATTGGAACCAGGATTAACTTGGTTGTGATTAATGGGATAAAAAAAGCAAATGCCAGAACGGGCAATATAAAAATAGGCTTTAATAGCATTCTTCGGGGCCTTTCATAATAGGTTAAAACAAGGGTTGAATATAACCCACCGCCCAAAATGGCAAACCAAGTAGGCAATACTGAGGCAAAAGCAAGATATGACACAAGGACAATTATATGGATTATCAATAGTAAATAAGTTCTGAAATTCAGATTATTGCCAACTCTTGCAAAAACTGTAATTTCAATTGGATTCATAGCAATGGGCAAATTATTTTTCCCTAGGCTATACCCAATCAATGCCGAAATGATACCAAGTGACAAATAAATAATCAGTAAGGTATAAATCAAATAATTGGTTACAATTACATTATCGCTTCCAGTTAATTGGATTAACAAGCTATTAAAAAATTCAACAATGCCTTGTCCGTAAATCATGTATAGTCTAATAGCTTTAAAAAGCGGAATTGAGAGCAGAGCCAAACCTCCACCCAGTAAAAGTCCAAGTACATTTGTGCCCAATATTAGTAATCCTAACTCCATAAGAACCCCTTCAAGTGCAATTCCCACCATTGGAGGTAGAATTACCGCGCTAGGCGATACTGACTTAAGTAAGGCACAAATCAGCGCTGCCCGCCAGAAGAATCCTCTCTGGATTGCCGGTGCCGAAATAGCAGAAACGGTTAATACACCAAGCGATGCAAGTAATGTTCCTGCAGCCATAGGAACCATCAGGTTGTGAAGTACAGAACCCAATGTGATTTCCAGAGCACCCCAAATACTCCCACCTATAATTGCCCTTTGCCACAATGGGCTGAGCTTATATGCCACGCTATTCCCTTCCACCTGGTACTCTTGGATTTTGTACAACAATCAAGTAGTCAATGGCCAGAACAAAAAGCAATACAAACTCTACATCTTGAAATCCTAAAAGGTTTAGGATAATAGTAGCAATGATAAACCCCAAGGTAAAGCGCCTATACCTGTCAACCTTATGTAAATTTTTAACATTCCTAATATAAAACCTCAACCTATGCAAAATAATTGGTACAAATGCCAAGTAGAATAGCCATACTCCCACTTTGTAAAATCCCAATCGAACTATTCCTGCCACTATAAGCAAACCAACAGTAAAAAGAATTAGCTTCCGCTCTGATATTCTGATTTTTCCCATTACTTAAAAAATTGGTACCAAAATTGACAGCAATAATAAAAAAATTAGTTGATGATTTAAGCTATATTTGAATTCTATTGTTAACAATACAAATTTTTACCATCATGCAAAGGATTTTTCTTGTTGTTTTGCTATTCGTTTCTTCTACCCTATTCGCCCAGATTAAACGAAGTGCTAATATCACCAGTAACGAACTTTTATACCACGTAAGCTTTCTGGCTTCCGATAGTTTAAAGGGGCGGCAACCAGGTACAGTTCAGGACAAAATTGCAGCTAAGTATATCCGCGACGAGTTTCGTGAATACGGCCTAACCCTATTAGGCAAAAAAGGGTATCAATTCTTTTCCTTTAAGAATTTTAACCCTGAATTCGAAAAGAAAACCAGCTTAACGATAAATGGTGAGAGGCTTGAGTTCAGTCGCGATTTTTCAGCACCTACTGTAAACGGGTCGGACTCACTCTGCGCCGAAGCAATATTTGTTGGCAAAGGCGATAGTGTTGCATGCTATGAAAACATCAAGGTTCGAAGGAAATGGGCTGTAATTTATTACCCATTAGGTGACTCAAAATACGTTTACTTGAACACTAAACCTATAGAGATTGCTAAAAATCAAGGTGCTGCTGGAATTATTATTGTAAGTAACGACACATTATCAAAGTATATTGATGTTGACTTCCGTTCCCTTCCTAAACTCCCTATTTTCATTCTTTCGCCCGAGGCTTCAGCAAAACTTATTGCACCTATTGGCCAACCCTCCGCTATTGCTCAGCAAATTGCTGAGAACAGGATCCTCTCGCAACCCTTAGGAATTAATGTATGTGGAAAGGTAGCAAAGCTTTATAACTCCATTGAAACCCAGAATGTGGTTGCCATGCTCCGTGGCACCGACCCCAAGTACGCTAATGAATACATTGTAATTGGTGCACATTACGACCATTTAGGAATGGGTGAAATGGGGGGTAGCAGAAACCCCGGCCAACTTGCCGTTCATAATGGAGCCGACGATAACGCTTCAGGCGTTGTGGCCATGCTTGAAATTGCTCAAAAGTTAGCATCGGAACAGAATAAAATTAAGCGTAGCATTGTGTTTGTGGCTTTTGGAGCCGAAGAAAAAGGACTTATAGGCTCGCAACGGTTTGTTGACTCTGCTCTCATTCCGGTTGAAAACATAAAGGCTATGATTAACCTCGATATGGTGGGGCGATTACGCAACCGTGAACTTGAGGTTCACGGGTCAAAAACCTCCCTTGAGGCCGATTCCATTCTGAACGCCCTGAATTCCGATAGTCTTTTCAACCTAAAACTGGTTCCCGATGGCTTTGGCCCTTCCGACCATGCCTCATTCTACTCCAAAAACATACCTGTTTTCTTTATTCACACCGGATTACATGAGGATTACCATACCCCAAACGATGATATAGCACTACTCAACATTGATGGTATGCAAAATGTTTCCGATTACACATACCGCTTGGCCCGAGAACTGGCAACCATGCAAAAACCCCTCACCTTTACAAAATCAAGCACCCGCTCCATTTCATCATCGCGTTCACCAAAAATTAAAGTTAAGCTGGGAATTATGCCCGATGTGAGTGGTGCATCGGACGAGGGACTCAAAGTTATTGGCGTTACCGAAGGTAAGCCTGCCGAAATTGCTGGGATTAAGGTAGGCGACCTGATTATTGCCATAAATCAGAAAAGTATTAAGAATATTTACGATTACACCGAGGCCCTTTCAACCCTTGAACCGGGCACTAAAGCAACTGTTAGAGTTGTAAGGGATAAAGTAGAAATGGAATTAACTGTTGAACTTTAATCATAACCATATCAATTAACCATGAAAAAATATTTAATTTTTTCCCTGGCGCTTACAATAACCCTGGCAGCCGCTGTTTATCAACGCCTCACGGGGCCTACCCATCCTAAACGAGTTAGCTATTTAATTGATAGTGTTGAGTATAAATCCAAGCTGATACGTAGCGGGGAAAGCGATAAGGACACTAAAATTACCCTTCACCTCCCAATAAATGCCATTGCTACTCTACATTACAAGCGATTCAAGGTTAACGAGGATTTTTCATCTATTCCATTTCTTGCAGTTGATGAAAACCGTCAGGAAGCATACCTTCCTAAAATGCCTGCTGCTGCAAAACTCGAATACTATATTGAAATAGTTGAGGGTGCTAACACCCATTTTTTGTTCAAAGAAAATCCTATTACCATAAGATATAAAGACCCGGTGCCTGCTTGGGTCTTAATCCCACATATATTATTCATGTTCTTAGCCATGTTATTCTCGAACCTAACAGGTTTACAGGCTACATTCAACATCCCGTCATACAAACAAAATATCACCGTAAGCCTTGCTTTACTATTTCTAGGTGGTTTAATCCTTGGTCCTATTGTTCAGAAATATGCATTTGGGGCATACTGGACAGGGTTCCCTTTTGGCTATGACCTTACCGATAATAAAACCCTTATTGCTTTTGCAGCATGGCTAATTGCATTTATTACTAATCGCAAAAACAACAGGCCTGTAATGGTTATACTTGCAGCAGTGGTTACCATTATTATTTTCTCAATCCCTCACAGCCTTTTTGGATCGGAACTCGACTATGAAAGTGGAAAAGTGATTACAGGTTTTGTTCACTCATTATGCTTGTTTTAGGCGAACCAGCAAAAAAGAAAGGCCGCTGATTGTAATCAACGGCCTTTTCAATTTTAACCTATATACGATTAGTGCTTGTGCTCACAGGGTTTATCGCAGGTTTCCTTCTGCTCCTTACCGCTGCAGCAACCATCTTTCTTGGTGCTATCGGCAGGCGCGTTAACCTTTGTTGAGTCGCAGCAACTCTTTCCCTCTTCCTTGCTGTGACCACCACAGCATTCAGTTTTTTCTTGGTTTGTGGCATCGCTCGCCTTGGAACCGCAAGATGTCAAAGCTAAACTGCTGACAATAAGTAGCGATGAAGCAATCAATACTATTTTCTTCATTTTACAAGCTGTTTTTGGTTTGAATTTGCAAATAAAACCAATTCAACAAAAATGGGCAAATTTTTAAACATGTTATAAATCAAATCGGTAATTTATACCTAGCCCAAACCATCTGCCAGGTTGATTCACATTTGCTATATCAACATAATGGTTATCAAACAGATTATTCACATCAAAATAGATGTTTAGCCTTTTAAAACTATATCCGGCTCTTACATCTAGAAGCATAACATCGGGATATGGAGTTGGTTTTGATGTGTTAGTATCGATATATTTTAAATACTCACCGTTACGGTCCTGATACCTTAGGGTCCAGTTCAGGAATAGATTTTTAAAGGTATGCTGGGAGTATACGGTTATACAATGCTTAAGGTAATCGAGCACATAGTACGAATCTAGTTCGCTTTTCCCCTTACTGCTTTCAGTGTAAGCGTACGATAGGGTAATCCTATCGGTATAAATATTCAGATTTTTAGTATTCAAGCTAAGATTAATGTTGGTTCCCCAGGAGTTTAATTCTGTGTAGTTAATGGTTGTCCAAACCGTTTCGTTTGCTGGCTTTACCCAGTCGATAATGTCGGTACCCTGCCTGTAAAATAAAGCAATTTCAACCCTTAGGATATTCTGATTCAATTTTAAACCCGATTCATATGTGGTGGCATATTCAGCCTTCAGGTTTGGGTTGCCAATATTGGTAGGTCCCTGGTAGTACAAATCGGTAAAAGTTGGGAGCCTAAACGAACGATTCACCGATGCAAATGGTCTAATATTTTTAAACAGATTGTAGGATAAATCGGCACCCCAAGTCCAAATATCGCCAAACTTATTTGAATGATTATACTGCCCACCAAGCGAGAATGAGAACTGCTCAAAAAAGAAACCCTGGGTGGCGTAAGCCAAAAAATGATTGCGGGAATCGCCCTTTTTGTAGTAAACATTTTCACCCCAAACCTTAACGGAATCGGTCAGTGGGCTTCCAAGCTTGTTGCTCAATATTTCTTCACGTCTCAGCTCAACTCCTGCTTCGGTTTTCCCCCATTGATAATACCGGCCTACCGATAGCTTTCCACCATAAACATCGGTTGCATGGTAGTTGTGGCCGGTATACCACGAGGCTGGATTGGTTCGGAAAAGTTCAAACCTATCGGTATGTTTACGGTAATAACCTGCCGCTTTGACCGTAAAATTGTTCCAGGTTCTATCAAAACCAAGCGAGCCTAAAATAGCCCTGGTTGCCTCATACTGATTGGGATACTTTGGGGTATAAAAGCTATTAGCGCCAAATCCTTTATCCTGGTATCCCGCAAAGAAATTTAGTTCTGATTTGTTGAATGAATAGGATGTATGAAGGTAGACGTTCAGGTTTTTGAAATCGGTATTTTCAATATACCCGTCGCTCCTGTCATATGAGGTTGCTATAAACGAACGAAGATTTTTGCTGCCTATATTTTGCGAAGCCGAAACCTTGGTTAAGCCATACTCCCCTGCAAAGAACGAAAGTTCACCTCTACCGCTGCCATCGGGTTTTGTGATTATGTTAATAGCTCCGGCAAATGCTCCAGCACCATACTCACGTGCTCCGGGGCCTTGTAGAATTTCTATCCTATCAACCGCATCAATGTTTATGGGGATGTTCAGGTTATGATGTCCAGTTTGTGGATCGGTAATGTTGATTCCGTTTAGCAGAACCATAACCTGATCGAACGAACCGCCCCTGAAATTAATGTCGGCCTGAACACCATTTGTTCCACGCTGCCTGATATCAATTGCCGCCACCTGCTCAAGCAACTCGCCAAGCGCGGTGGCCTTAAGTTGCCCCAACTCATCGCGGTTAACAACCCTTACTACCCTAGTAAGCTCCGAATAGGTGCTCGCTTTCTTGCTGGCATTTACTACAACCTCCTCAATATCGACATTTTTTGTTATCGCAACACTATCGGGCTGTGCAAACGTTGCCATTGGCATGGCAAGTAAACAATACGAAAAGGGCAATACCCCGATGGTTACTACCGTTTTAAAACTTTCAAATACTCCGTAACCCTTGTGCGACCATTTGGTAAATCGCTTTACCGCGTTACTGAAAAACATTTTTTTACGCATAGTTTGATTGATTAATTAGTTAAACATTAATTACGTTGAGCATTTAAAACTCAACTCCTGCAAAGGTAAACATTATAAAAAGTATTAATAAACGTACGGAAATGTTTAACAACAAGCAAATAATAATCCTAGAGGTATTCGTGAATTGGAAGAACACACGCGACAGGAGACGCGTGCAAACGATGTGATTTGGTTGATAGTTGGCTAGAGAATCTTAAATGTTGATTCAATGTCGTTTAGTTAGCAAAAATATTCATGCCTGTCATCCTGAGCGGCCTGTCCCGCCCTAGCGGGGAGCGAAGGATCTCTAATCGACCCCATGAGACGTTTCGCTTGCGCGCAACATGATTAAGTGAGTGAGAGAGCCAATGGTATTGTCATTCCGAGCTAGTCGAGGAATCTCCTTCATGTATCCCTTGAACAGCCCCGTAGGGGCGTAATGTTTGTAACCCAAATGCTACCCCCACTAGAATAGCGATGCACGCAATAATTTTTCCAAAGAGTAAAACTGAAACGTTGCATCGCAACAGAAAAGCATGACAAAGAGCAGTTTACATGTTCTTTCTTGTCTTGATACAAGAAAGAACCAAAGAAAATCAAGGCTGAAAAGCCCGACCCGATGGGTGCCCCGCGGGTGGAACTGCCCCGCGATACAATTCGCCACGCCTGTGGCGTGACTCATGTGGTATCGCTTACAAAAACCCACCGCCACGTTCCACCCCCGACCCATTGCCGGGTCAGGCTTTCATGCCACTGCTTGCTTCTTCCGCTCCATTCCCCCTCAGGGAAAAGGGCTGGGGAGAGGTCATATACCATATTCAACCTAGATGACCCCCTAAATCTCCCCTGAGAGGGGAGACTTTAGTCCTGCAATAAGGTCTACTAATGTTTCTCCCCTCTCCTATCAGGAGAGGGCGGGGGTGAGGTCAATTTCATAAACCAACGAGCAACGAACAACGCTTCCAGCCCCGTAGGGGCGTAATATTTGTAACACCATGATTATTCCCACATGTATAGCGATGCACGCAATACTTAAGCCAAAGAGCAAGGGTAAAGCTTTGCATCGCAACAGAAAAAACTGAAAAGAGCGATTTCCAAAAAAAACAATAAGAATAAAAGGGATTAAGGCAAAGCGATGCTTTGGCTAGCTCAGCATGACAAGGGAGCAGAAAGGAAGATAGGGTTTTTGTCATCCCCAACTAAGTCGAGGGATCTCTTCAAAGGATCGAAGAGAAAAGAGCAATGAGATGCTTCGGCGAAGTCTATCCCTATAAATTTGGACTCAGAACGACAGCGTGATGTTTCGCTTGCGCGCAACATGATAAAAGACCTTGACTAAACGACATTGAATTTTGAATCTTGAACCCCGCAGTGCGGGGCGGGCTCTTTAACCTTTATCTTTATCCTTTATCCTTTATCCTTTATCCTTTATCCTCACATCCCCCTCACCTTCTTCTCCCAGTTCCAGGCAGTAAGCAAGGCATACTCAAGAGTGCTTTCGGTTTTCCACCCAAGCTCTTTTTGTGCCAAAGTGGTATCGGCCCAAACCTTTTCAATATCACCAGCCCTGCGCCCCACAATCTCATAGTTCAGCTTAACACCGGTCACATTCTCAAAAGCTTTAACTATTTCAAGCACAGTAATACCCCTACCCGCACCAACATTAAACACCTCGTAGGGGCTGGTACTTCTTCCGTCAATCATCCTCTGCAAGGCCAGCACATGAGCCTTGGCCAAATCCACTACATGAAAATAGTCGCGTATAGCGGTGCCATCGGGTGTATTGTAATCACCTCCAAAAATTTGAAGTTTCTCACGAATTCCGGCAGCAGTTTGAGTAATGAATGGAACAAGGTTATCGGGTTTCCCCAAAGGCAACTCGCCAATCTCAGCTGAAGGATGTGCTCCAATTGGGTTGAAATACCTTAACGCAATGGCTAAAACTCCACTGGTTGAGTTTACTGTATCCTGAATGATATCCTCGCCCACCCTTTTGGTATTTCCATAAGGCGACATAGCTGGTTTACGTGGGGTATGCTCGGTTACCGGTAAAACATCGGGCTGCCCGTAAACTGTACAGGAACTTGAAAACACCATGTATTTGCCCCCAAATTCCTTTAGCATCTGCATCATATTGATGGTTGAAAGCAGGTTATTCCTGTAGTAATCGAGGGGTTTCTCCACACTCTCACCCACAGCTTTCAGCGCTGCAAAATGGATAATCCCTTCGATATTGCCTTCGGCAGAAAAGAGGTTTCGCATGGAAGCTAAGTCCGAACAGTCGGCCTCAACAAGTTTAGGACGTATACCTGTTATCCTTTCAATTCCATCAATTGCCTTTGGCGAAGAGTTTGAAAAGTTATCAACTATAACTACCTCAAAACCGGCATTAATAAGTTCAACCACAGTGTGGGAGCCAATATATCCAGCACCACCGGTAACTAAAATTTTCGACATTGCTTAAAAAATTTGCCCAAAAGTAATATTTTTGTAAGTAGAAAATATAACGAACACTAACGAATACTATCACAATATGAACAACGACCAAATTACACGTCAGCAAACAACCGATGAAATTGATTTGCTTGAACTTTTCAACCGAATGGGACGGGGTATCAAAAAGGGAATACTTTGGGTTTATCGGTTAATATTAGACTTTCTGAAGCTAATACTTAGTAAAACGGTTTGGATTCTAGCCTTTGTAGTTATAGGGCTAATTGTTGCATATGTGCTTTATTCAAACACTCGCCGCTACTACTCTTCGGAAATGACAGCCATATCGAACTCAATTAACAACACCTATGTTGTTAGCTCCATAAACTTGCTTAACGATTTGTTTAAGCAAAGGAATTATTCAATTGCAGCTAGCTACCTTAACATCGATATTTCTCGGGCCCAACAAATTAAATCGGTTGAAGCATTTTACACCATAGATATTAATAAAGACAGAATACCTGATTACACCGATTATAAAAGGCTATACAACCCCAAAGATACCCTAGTAAAAAGGCTCGATAACTACTTTGTAATCCGCTTAGAGGTATACGATGAGGGCGTATTTGCCCAGGTACGCGATGGTATTAAAAGCTACATTTACAAGAATAAATTTGTAGTGGATAACAACACCGAACGTATTAGGCAGAATAAAATACTTATTGAAACCATTGAAAACGAAATTCGTAAATTGGATAGCCTGCAAAAAGTTGAATATTTTGAACTACCTCAAATGCAGAGAGCGTCATCAAACCAAATGGTTGTACTTAATGAAAAGGACAGAAAATTATACCACGATCAGAAGTTAGCCCTAGAAAGGGAAAAACTTAAACTAGAAAAAGACCTTAATATCAACAGCGAGCCAATTACTGTAGTTCAGGATTTTACTCCGCTATCCAAAGCCGAAAACCCCTACTCAAGGTATGCTGTAAAGATTGGTCTATTCTTTGCCATTTTAGGTTTTGCACTTTCAATCATTTGGCAAAACAAAAAGAAGATTTTTGATCATATTTTCAAGAAAAACAGCTAGAGAGCTAATATATCGGGACAAAAAAAGCCAGGTTTTCCCTGGCTTTTTTACTTATATTTCTTAAAAATTGATAATCAGGAAACCTATACCTTACTCCCTTTATAAGATTTTGAAGTAAGAAACAGAAGAAAAAATGTAAAGTAAATTACCCCAAAAACGCGCTCTAGTACTGATTCAAACATAAAGTTTATAGAGATAATAATCAGGAAAAGAAATAATAACATATTCCTATTCTTATAGGCAAACCAGAAACCGTAGCCAATAATAGTTGATAAAAACAATAAGCCTAAAATGCCAGCGCTTACAAGTGTTTGTAAAAATTGGTTATGAGCATTTAACTCGGTAGCAGCCGCATATTCTAAATTGTGATTTTTATAGGCTTCAATAAAACGTTGATTTGTGTCACCTATGCCAACACCAAACATAACCTCATCAATATTTAAATCCTTTAAAATAACAGGCCACATTTTTACCCTTATCATAACCTGGCTTTCATACTCCTCCTTCAATTGGGTATTATTGTCAAATAATATATTAACATAATTAATTATGGTCTTAAATCTAGGATTATCTGAAAGTTCATATATTGTAATAGAGAGTATTACAACCGATGATAGAAATGCAATAAATTGTCCTCTTCGGTTTAAAAGCCATAACCCAATTAATGGAATTATTATTATTAAAGTAACTAAACCTGCTCTTGAGGATGTTAAAATTATACCAAGTATTAATAACAATGATATTGCTGATAGTAAAATTTTAGTAGATATAAATTTACTTAATTTAACAAATTCAAGGGCAAAAACTAAAGCAAGGGTTAAATACATTGCAAAATAGGAAGGGTGATGGGGCTTTACAAACTCTTGATAATAAAAGAGACTACCATACGAAGCGTTATTACTGTGAAAGTTAAATGTTAAAACCCCATTCTCAATGGTTGACGATAAATAGAATGCCCTTAAGAGAAAGAAAAATAAAACCGCAGTGGCAGAGCCAATAAAAGCAAGTTTTATTCGCTTCCTATCATCTTCATCCAGGTCATATGCTAAAAATAATGGTAAAATAAGGATGGAAATCATCCTAAAAATTTTATTATACCCATAAGTTAAATCAGATGAATATAGTAAACTTATGAAATGGATTAACCAAAATAGAATAAGCAAAATATTAAACTTATTACCCAAAATCCCTTTAAAGTAAATTTTTTTATCGATATTATATGCTATGCCCATAATTAGGGCAAATGCTAAGGCATAAAGCGATACCCTGAAATGAATGGGTATTGACATAGCCAAAAGGGTAAGAGAAAAGAGGTAAATAGTTTTCAGACTAATGTTCTTCATAGCATTTATCTAAATATATGATAATTATTAAAACGACAAAACTTTTAGATTAATTTACCTACCCTTTCAGGACGCATTATTATTTTGGTATTGTGCATAACCCAATGCGGTGCGTTGGGTTAAATTGACCTGCCCCATCAGGGCGTGTTAATATTTTGTTACTGTGCGTTACCCAATGCAATGCGTTGGGTTAGATTAACCTGCCCCTTCAGGGCGATTTGTGTTTCTGTTATTCTATAACCAATGCGGTGCGTTGGGTTAAATTGACCTGCCCCATCAGGGCGTGTTAATATTTTGTTACTGTGCATTACCCAATGCAATGCGTTGGGTTAGATTAACCTGCCCCTTCGGGGCGTTTACTTTTTTCTGTTATTCGATACTCAACGCGTTGACTTGGATTCAATTGACCTGCCCTTACGGGGCGGAATATTTAATTGGTTGTTAACTTCGGTTAGGGCTTCTCGGGCTGTAAGCCCAACTCTCGCTAACATTGGGCAACGCCCAATGGAAAGAGAAACCTTCAAATCACCGCCCTGTAAGGGCAGGTAAATTTATCGAAAAAAGACAGATTTTATTGTTTTGAATATTATTAGAAAATAAGTTTTTATATTATAATTCTTTATATAAATTAAATTTAACCTGATTTTTTGGGGTATTAAATATTTTATATAATACTCTTCGGGATTTTTCTTGCTTTCTAAAATTTCATTTTCATTTTTAAAATAAATAGAGGCAAAATCGGTGATACCCGGCTTAATTGACAACACCTTACGTTGATAATCGTTATACAATTCAACATATTTACTAACCTCAGGCCTTGGTCCAACCAAACTCATAGAACCATTCAAAACATTTATGAGTTGCGGTAACTCATCAATTTTATATTTTCTGATAAAACGACCTATACTGGTTATGCGACTATCATTATTCCCTATTGTTATCAATCCTTTTTTATCGGATTCAGTAAACATCGATCGAAACTTCAATAGTGAAAATTTTACTCCATTTTTTCCTATCCTTTGTTGTCGATAAAAAATTGGACCCTTTGAATCGATTTTTATAGCAATTGCAACAATAACAAAAATAGGTGAAAGTAAGATTAATCCGATTAGAGAAAATAATATATCAAAAAAACGAATCATAAAACTACCTTATTATATGCATTTACAAGAGTATCTACAACAAGTTGTACCTGGCTATCGTCTAATTGAGGATAAATGGGTAACGAAATTTCACAACAATAATTTTTATAGGCATTGGGGTAATCATTAATACAATATCCCATCTGCTTAAAAAATGTAAGCATAGGCAAAGGAATAAAATGAACATTTACCGCAACTTTATGATGTGATATTTCATTAATAATCATATCACGTTGTGCTTCGGTTATGTTTTTTATCCTTAATGGGTAAATATGGTAAGAGGTTTCAGTGCTATCATTCTCAAGGCAAGGCAGTAGAGCCCAGTTGTAAGGTTTTAAGAGCCTTTCATAGGTTTTTGCAACACGTTTACGTTCAGGTAATAAAAAATTATTATATTTTCGAATTTGTGCTAGGCCAATTGCTGCAAGCACATCGGGCATATTAACCTTTAGGCCACCAAGCACTATATCGTATTTCCATCCTCCAGCTTTTGTTTTTGTATAGGCGTCTTTTGTTTGTCCGTTAAGTGTCATTAAGCGCATTTCTTTATACTCTTTCTCCTGATCGATACTTTTGGGGAGATTTAATGCAATAGCACCACCCTCGGCAGTAGTAATGTTTTTAACAGCATGAAACGAAAACACAGTTATATCGGCTGCATGCCCCATAGGCAATCCCTTATACTTTGCCCCCAGGGAATGCGCGGCATCGGACAACAGTAGAATACGACCCAGTTTTTCTTGTTTTTTGCTATTTGGTGTAAATTGCCTTAAAGCCTCTGGACTTGATATTACAGCCCTTATCGAATCGTAATCGGCCGGATAACCGGCAATATCAACTGGTATAACAGCTTTGGTTTTTGATGTAATGGCCTTGGATATAGTGTCAGGATCAATAGTAAAATCATCTTTAACATCTACTATGACAGGTTTTGCACCAATATGATAAACAGCAAGGGCGGTTGCAGCATAGGTATATGCAGGTACAATTACCTCATCACCGGCACCAACGCCAAACCACTTAAGCGCAAGCATTAACCCAGATGTTGCTGAATTAACACATAGTACCCCTTTTAAATCCGTTAACTCTTCAACAGCCGATTCAAGTTGCTGCACCTTTGGGCCAGTAGTAATCCAACCTGAAAGAAGTGAATCGTTTACTTCTTTAATAACATCATTGTCAATGAAAGGGGGAGAGAATGGAATTTTCATATTTATCTGCTTAGTTCAACTTCTACTTTATTTCTGGTATGCACTTTTCGTACTGGGAAATCTATAAAACCCTTAATATACCCTAATCCATAACTTACATGCGAAACAAAATAAGCCCACATTACATAGGGAATTAACTTTAAACTGTTTCTTGTAAAGCATTTAAAAGTTGCAAATAGAAGAGAGGAAATTGTATAAATTACAATAACAAAAATCCATAGGTAAAGGAGTGGCATGAAAATTAAACCGCCAAAAGGTAAAAAAAACAATGCAAGGACAAAAATTGTAGGTATATAACGCCTCAGACGAGTGGGACGCCCTAACTTAATGTCAACCAATGGGCCAAAGTAACCATACTGGTAAAACATTTTGAAGAGCTTAGAATAGTTTTCGCGTGCGTAATACTTAATTTTTAAAGAAGGTATTAGATAAATTTTTCCGCCAGTTTTCCTAAGCCGCTCATTGAATTCATTATCCTGGTTCCGAGTTAATTGCTCATCGAATAGCCCAATTCTTTCAAAAATCTCTCTTCGGTAACAACCAAAAGGGACTGTATCAACTTCTATATATTCAACGGATTTGTTATTGTCTAAACGAAAAGTTGCATTCCCAACTCCAAATCTTGATGAAAGGGCAATGGCAATGGATTTTGCTTTTAAAGAACTATTCGCAGGTAACGTTATAACCGAAGCCCCTACATTATCGGCATTTAGCTTAGTTAGGTAATGCACAAGAGTTGAAATATAGTTCTTAGGATACTCGGCATGTACATCAAGCCGGATAATAATATCGCCTTTAGCTTCCTTAATACCAAGATTTAGGGCATAGGGGACAGTCTTATTGTGATTAGTAAGTAATTTAATAAAACCATACTTTTGTGTATAGGAATTAATAATTTCTGTAGTACCATCGGTACTTAGCCCATCAATTAAAAAGATTTCAAGTAAATCCTTGTTATAATCCTGCTCTAATATCGAATTAATTGCCTTAGAAATAAAGGCTCTCTCATTTCTTACAGGAACAATGATTGAAACAAAATTAAGATTCATAATTTTTTCTATTAATTTAAATAATAAATTGTTTTAACTACACTACGCAGTAATCCTCAACGAGTACTCATTTATAGTACAATTCATTTCTTTCTTAACCTAAAATAGTTAGTTAACTCATTGAAAAAAAACTTCAAACACTACCATTTTCTAAAACTTACTGACTAAAAATAATTTTTTCATAAAATAGTTTTCCCTCAAGTAAAATTAATATAGTTATTTTAACCATAAAGTTTTATTTGCAAATTTTAATTTGAAAGCAAATGTTCATATAATTGAAAAGTTTTTTGTTGGATATTTTCCCATTCATAATTTTTAACAACGTTGTTCCATCCTTCAAAATTATTTAACACATCATCTATCAATTTTCTATTACTTACTAAAAGTTTCAATTTTTCTGATAATGAAACAGAATCACCTGCACGAATTTTCCAACCAATCTTACCATATTTTAAAGGATCTGATAATCCACCCGCATCCGATACTAAAACTGGCTTACGTAAACCGATTGCCGTAAGCAAAACGCCGCTTTGCGAAATTTTACGATAAGGTAAGAGCACAACATCTGCCAATGACATGTAAGTAACAAATGTTAAATCATCAATAAATTTATTTTCTATAATTACATTTTGTAGTTTTACTAATTCTTCTATTCTTGGAATTGAGCCTTTGCCAGCAATTAATAAAATAATACTTTCATTATTTCTTAAATCAGGTGTATCCAACCATACATTAACTAAAATATCAATTCCTTTATAATAATGCTGGGAACCAAGACTAACAAATACGGTTTTGTTTTCCAGTTTATGTAAGAAATCTAAACTATTAAGTTTTTTTTGGATATCATTTGAAGAGAATGGGTACTTTAAAATACCATGTGGGATAACAATAAATTTGTCAGTATTCGATGAAGTAAGTTTTTTGATTTCAGCAAGAGAATTTTCTGTATGTAAAATAATAGAGTCAAACAAAAGATATAATTTACAAAAATATTTTTTATCTTTTTCTTTGAAATTATGAGGAAGAACATTATGAGCTGTATGAACTAACTTTATTTTTGGATAAAATAATTTTATTAGTTTGTAGTAATATAATTCGAAAACAGGTAAACGAAACCACTGAACATGAATTAAATTAATTTTATAAAATTTAACAAAAATAAACAGTTGAAACATTGAAATAAGATATGATATAACTTTAGCGATACCTTTTTTATCATTATAGTTGAAAATCCTTTTAATTACTCCACCATTTAGATATTGTGTTATTAGTTTCGTGCTACAGAAAAAATATATTTTAAATTTTTTATTATTTGATAATAAAGCAACATCATACATTTCTAAATTATTATAAGACATTGGATCAATATATGCCAGTACTTTCATAATTAAAATTTAGTTGATTCTAAGAAAAATAATCTAAAAATAAAAACTTTAAAACAATTTAAAATTCTATTAAATTTAAATATTTTTAAAAAAAATATATAGATAGTTGGCTTGTAATGACAGAATAATTCTCGAAGAGATTTTTCCATATCCAATTTGCCTTTATTTTGGCCTGAATGCAATCGATAATAAAACAAACTTTTATAAATATATTTATATTTACATTTATGCAACGTTGAATTTAATAAAAGTCCGTAATCATCAGTTCCTTTATGAATTAATTCAGGGAATCCTTTAATCTTTTTAAATGTCTCAGCTGAGATAAGATATTGACCAGGGGAATAAATATAATTACCTGCTAGAAAAAAACGCAAGGCCCAAAGATTACCATAATTACTTATGATTTTTATAAATAATTTTTTATAATAGTTTTTTATTTTTCCATTTCTCACTAACTTAATATTAGCTATTACAAAATCGACCTTACTGTCCGAAAAAAAAGGAATCATTCTACTGTAAAACTTGTCATCAATATAATCATCTTGATCTATAAAATGCAACACATTTCCTTTAGAATTCTCAAAACCTATATTCCTAGATTTAGCTTGACCAACATTAACTTCATTATTAATTATAGTTATAAGATTCATATATTTTCTGCTAATTTCAAAAACTCTTTTATCTATAACTACATTAGGCTCATCATTAACTATAATAATCTGACAAATTTCAAATTCTGTTTTATTTGCTTTTTCGATATTCGCAAAAATTGAATTCAGAAGATTTTTGAAATACATCCAATTATTATCTGATAAAACATTATAAACAGGTATAATTACAGAAATTTTTACCATATGCTAAAATTTAAATCATTTAATCCTAAAAAAAACAGCGAAAAAAAATGAAAAAAGTAAAGCGACAAAGTAACTGCCAAAACTAAAAATATTATATATTGGAGTAAAGAAAATCCATGTAATAAAAAACATTTGTAATACAATAAATTCTAAAGTTTTATATTTAAAAACATTACCTATAACTATACCATAAAAAATTGGAATAAAAACAAGACCTAAATATGAAAAATCTTCAATTAAATATTTTATAATAGTGTATACATTATACTTAAATGGTATATACACAGGTACTTCATAAAGAGAAGCGGTTTGAAATCCAAATATGCGGCCTAGAATATTATAAATTGGTAAAAATAATTGCTTTCCAAAAGTAAGCTGATGATCTTCTTTTAAATAGGCATCTAAAGCATATAAACTACTAAAATAGTATACAAAAACTACTAAAAATATATTAAATATATTTGGTATATGAAATTTAATTGGGATTTTATTTAGTGTTGCAGAAAAATTGTCAAAAGATCCCCTAATAAGCCTTGGTAAATTCAATAGATAAATTAGAATTAAAATAATAAAAACATTTCTAATATTAATAATTTTAACATTGTTAATTAACAAAATAGCAGTTAATAAAAATATATTAAATAAAATTGAGACTCTACCAAACATTATAAAACTATCTAAAATAGCAGTAATAAATGAAAATACAGCTAAAAACATATAAATTTTTCTCTTTCTACTAATATATAATACTAACATTAACGCAAAACTAAAGTGTTGTATGCCAGTTAAATAACCTGCTAAAAGTGGGTAAAGATTAATTTCCCTTTTAATAAATTTCCATCTTATATCATCAGCAGTTTCGATTACTTTTTTTATGCTTCCTGCATATTCAACAACTGTACTTAATTTATAAATTGTTAAAGAAAATGAAAACAAAACAAGTAAAAATGATAATAGTTCTATATTATTAATAATAATTTTTTGTTTTAGAATTAATCTTGGTGTTTTAAGTCCAATTGAAATTCCTAAGAGTAGAAAAAATACATAAGTACTATAAATTAAAATTACTTTAAATGAAATATCATTATAATCAATAATATTACTACCTGCAAGTGTAAATAAAAAATAGAGAATATAAAAATAAAATACAAATTTTAATATACTAAATTTAGTATTATTCATGACTTATATCTTACATAATTTTAGAAAAAAATCCTATATTATAAAATTTAAAAACTATTAAAATTAGAAGTAACAATTCAGAAAAAAGAAAAGCTATTGAAGCACCAATGTCAAATAAAAACAACGACAACACGAAACAAGAAACTAAACTAAAAAAAGAAACATATATTATGAACTTTTTAAAAACTTTATCTAATTTTAAGTTAATTAATCCAATTATTCCTAAATAATAATTTAGCATACCTACCAAAATAATAGGACTTAGAATTCTGATATTTAAAGCAACTCTTTCATATCCTGAACCGAGATAAGAATAAACTATATCATCAGCAAATATAATTACAATTAAAAAAATCAATATAAAAATAAAACTTAAATATTTCAAACCTCTAAAAAATATTTTTGTTTCTTTAATTATTTTATTCTTGCTGAAATAAGGGAACAAGGCATACGTTATAGGCTGACTTAAACTTTGTATGGCCTTTACTAATCTTTCAGCTATTCCATAGTAACTAGAGAATGTATAATTACTAATTGCTGATAGAATCAACAAGTTTGAATCTCTGTAAATTGAGATCAAAATTGTTGAAATAAATATATTCCAACCTTTTTTAAATTGTTCCAAAGCCCCCTTAAATGATGCAATTTTCAGAGTAATCCCAAATTTTAAATAAATGATCACCATACTTATGAAGCCAGATATTAAGTAAGAAATAGAATCGAATAGCATTAAAAAAAAATAATCACTCCTCTTTTTTAAAAAAATAATTGTTAATAAAAAAGAAATTAACTTAGAACTTATAACAATAAGTGTTATAAGTTTCATGTCTTGCATTCCTTGGTAAAACCAAAGAGATTGCATTGAATAACCAATCAATACCCCAATTCCATATAAATAAAGTAATGGTGTTTGAGTAAACCAAATGGAAAAAACTAATAAAAATATTACAGTTAGTAACATTAATATTAACCTAGCTAAAAAAATTTCTGAATATAATATTTGTATTTTATTTTTTGAATTTTCAGTATCAGCAATATCACGAACCCCAGTAAATTGAAAACCATAATCAATTATAATTAATAAATACTGTATTACTGCAAATGCTGTAATATATCGTCCATAATTTTCAGAACCAATAATATTAAGTATAAAAGGTATAATTATAATTGGGAAAAAATAACCAACAACTTTAATAAAACTTAATGAAAAAATATTAACAACTAATCTTTTTAAAGCATAATTATTTTTAATTTTTCTAATAAAATAAAACATAATTAAAAATTTATATTAAATTCTATTTTCTGCCTTACACTCTTAATAAGGATTGTGAGTCTTAGACATAGCATCACACTGATTGAAATAAGTAATTAATTCGTTTACTTTATTAATTAATATTTTGTAGGTACCTAACAACTTAATGGTTCCTGCTTCAACGACCTCCAGTCGGGTACCAAAAACAATAAGTATTTTCTTTTTCATCTTTTATTTTCTTACCCCACAAAAATCTAATTCAATCTTGGTATTATTTCTTTCAATATGTTTATACTGCTTGTGTGATACCAGAAAAACTACTATATCTGCTTTTTCGTATGCATCAATATAATTAATGTTTTTAATATCTTTATATTGAATAACATTTGGTTCATTTACCAGAAAATCTGCATTTAAATTGCTGTTTGATGTTAACAGTTCTACCACTTCAACTGCCGGTGACTCCCTTAAATCATCAATATCGGGTTTAAATGCTAACCCCATTAAAGCAACTACAGGTTTACGATTATACTTACTGTTAAATTCAAGAATACTCTTTTTTATTTGTTCAATAACCCATAAAGGCTTGTAATTATTAATTTCGCGTGCTGTTCTAATTATACGAGCTTCATTAGGAAAGTCGTTTACAATAAACCAAGGATCAATTGCAATGCAGTGACCTCCAACCCCTGTTCCGGGCCAAAGAATATTAACCCTTGGATGTTTATTGGCTAATTGTATTAACTCCCAAACATTAATGCCGGCTTTATCACAAATTAGCGAAAGCTCATTAGCAAATGCAATATTTACATCTCGAAATGAATTCTCAGTCAACTTACACATCTCAGCTGTTCGAGCATTTGTGGGATGAAGTTGAGACTTAACAAATAAACTGTAAAATTTAATCGCTTCAGCTGTAGATTGGGTATTTATTCCTCCTATTACCCTATCGTTATTTTCTAGTTCATAAATCACATTTCCTGGCAAAACGCGTTCGGGACAGTAAGCAATATATACTTTTTCTTTAAGTTCGGGTCTAGAAGCAAAAATTAGTTCAGCCATTTTTTCTGTAGTACCAACTGGACTTGTTGATTCAATAATAAACAAATTACCTTCTCTAAGAAATGGGATAACGCTTTTAGTAGCCATTTCAACATATGAAATATCAGGCTCATAATTTCCCTTAAACGGAGTAGGTACGGCAATAACAAAAACATCTGCAAAGTCAGGTTTTACTTGGGCTTTAAGGTTACCACTTTCAACTACATGTTTTACAAGGCCATCTAAATCAGGCTCAACAATATGAATTTTACCTTTATTAATTGTTTCAACAACTTTTTCGTTAATGTCGACACCTACTACCTTAATATTATTCTTTGCAATCAATGCAGCGGTGGGCAAACCAATATAGCCTAACCCTAAAAATACAACTTTAGATTTTTCTGAAATCATGTCTTTGTTTTTTAAGTTATTATTTATTACTGTAATTTTCCCTATACCATTCCACAAACTGTTTAACACCGTACTTAATATCGGTATCTGGTCTATAATCGAGATCGTCAACCAGATCGCTCACATCGGCCCAGGTGGCAGGAACATCGCCGGGCTGCATGGGCAGAAAATTCTTTGTGGCCCTTTTGCCCAGGGCATCCTCAATGGCCTCGATAAAGTCAAGCAGCTTTACGGGTTTGCTATTGCCGATGTTATATACACGGTAGGGGGCAACGGAGGTACCCGGGTCGGGTTGCTTGCCCGACCAACCAGGGGTTCCTGCTGGCGGGCTGTCTATAACCCTCACCACTCCCTCCACAATATCATCAATGTAGGTGAAGTCGCGGCTCATGTTCCCATTGTTGAACACGTCAATTGGTTTGCCTTCCAGAATAGCCTTGGTAAACAGGAATAGCGCCATGTCGGGGCGGCCCCAGGGGCCATAAACGGTAAAAAACCTTAATCCGGTTGTGGGAATGCCATACAAGTAGCTGTAGGTGTGGGCCATCAGCTCGTTGCTCTTCTTGCTAGCGGCATAGAGGCTTACCGGGTGGTCAACGTTGTGATGAACGGAGAAGGGCATTTCCTCGTTTAGCCCATATACGCTGGAGCTGCTGGCGTAAGCCAAATGCTTTACACCATTGTGCCTACATCCCTCCAGAATGTTCAAAAAGCCGTTGATATTACTATCGATATAGGTAAACGGGTTCTGGATGCTGTACCGCACTCCGGCCTGGGCAGCCAGGTTGCATACCCTATCGAATTTTTCTGTGGCAAATAATTTTAGTATGGCTTCCCTATCCTCTAGCTTTAGCTGGATAAAGCGGTAGTTTGGATAGATTGTACTCTGTACAAACTTACCGTATTCAATTTCACTACGTTCAATTCCTGTAATCTCCAGCCTGGAGTATTTCAGGTTTACATCGTAGTAATCGTTAATGCAATCGAGCCCTACCACCTCATCGCCACGTTCAAGTAAACGCTTGGCAAGGTGGAAGCCAATAAAACCTGCGGTGCCGGTGAGAAGGAACTTCATTGATTTAAGATTTAAGATTCAAAATTCAAGATTCAAAATTCAAAATTCAAAATTCAAAATTCAAGATTCAAAATTCAAAATTCAAGATTCAAGAACCTGTCCCGCCTTAGCGGGATTCAAAATTCAAGGTTTATATTTAATTCCTTTATAATCTGATTTTTTTAGATATGATATGAATCCTGATAGTTTTTTACTAATTGATAAAAGCATTTCAACTACGCGATCACATTCTTGCTTTGTAATATAACCAAAATCAAATGCTCTATAAATCTGAGATCTTGTTTCTCCACAAGAGCCTTTAGATATAAATAAAAATTGAATTAATTCTTTATTCCCTCCACGCTCAAATCCCTCGGCAATATTGTCCATGATTGAACCACTTGATGAAAGAATCTGATTTCTTAAAATATAATCTTTCGCAAATTTTTCATTATCGCATAAACCTTTTATAATACTGCATAATTCTCTTGCATCTTGCCAAATATC